>NZ_JBSFNM010000011.1:118917-199603 GCF_053587085.1 Kitasatospora sp. NPDC003701 | reverse complement strand
GCTGCACGACCTCGTCCGGCGCCACGAGAGCCTGCGCACCGTCTTCCCGGAGGCCGACGGCGAGGCGTACCAGCTCGTCCTGGACGCCGCCGCGGCGGTGGAGCGAGGGTGCTCCACCGGGCCGCCGCCCGTCTGGTGAGACGCCCTTGTGAGACGGTCCGTCAGTGCGCCAGGCTGGCCGGGTGATTCGCCACGCGTACCTGAGCCGTCGACTCGACGTCGACCTGGCGCACGCGTGCTCCGCGATCTGTCGCCGCGCTCTCTGACCAGTGCGGTGATCCGCCCGGCGCCCCCGCCGGGACCCCCGGGCCGGGTGGAATGCACCGCTGTGCGCGGTCCACCGTTTCCACTCATCCGACGGGACACCTCCATGCGCTTCGCGCTGCCCACGCGCGCCGCCGTACTCGCGGCCGCCGCCCTCCTGCTGGCCGCCGCCGCGGGCCCGGCCCACGCCGGGACCGGCTACGGCCCGCTGCCGCCGCACAACCCCTACGCGGGCCCCGACGGCACCGCCACCATGCACGGCGACACCGGCTCCTCGGACGCCACCCCGCTGCCCGGGCCCCGGCCCGGACCGCTCGCCTCGGACCGGGTGGCGCTGCAGTCCGCCTGCCCGACCGTCCTGGTCGGCTCCGACGGCTACCCCGTCGCGCTCTGCACCACGATCTTCGGCCTCACCCCGACCGTCCACCTGCTCGACCCGGCCGACGGCGGCTCGCTCGCCGAACTGCCGCTGGCCAAGGGCTCGCTGCTCGGCGGCGTCTACGCCTACCTGGACCAGCAGGACCGGCTGGTGGCCGTCGACGGCGACCGCAGGCTGCTGCGGATCGGACACCACCGCACCGCCTCCGGCGCCTGGGCGCTGACCGTGGACAGCGCGCTCCCGCTGGCCGGCGCGGTGCCCGACGGCGACGCCGTCACCGGGATCTCGCCCGACTGGCAGGGCCGGGTCTGGTTCGCCACCGGCGGCGGCGTGGTCGGCACCGCGGACGACCGCACCGGCGCCGTCCACACGCTGGCCCTGCCCGCCGGCGAGCGGATCGCCAACTCGATCTCCACCGCCCCGGCCGGCACCGCCGTCGCCACCACCCACGCCACCTACCTGCTCACCGCCGACCCCGACGGCGCCCCGCGGATCGCCTGGCGCCGGGCGTACGACCGGGGGCCGGGCCGCAAGCCCGGACAGCTCAGCTGGGGCACCGGCTCGACGCCGACCTTCTTCGGACCGAGCACCGGCACGGACTACGTCACCGTCGTCGACAACGCGGCGCCGACGGTGAACCTGCTGGTCTACCGGACCGGCGACGGCTCGCCGGTCTGCTCGGTGCCGGTGCTCCGGGCCGGCGGCAGCGGCAGCGAGAACTCCCCGGTGGCGGTCGGCAACACCGTCCTCGTCGCCTCCACCTACGGCTACCCGTACCCGAAGCTGCCCGAGGACGCCGGGCCCGCCGTGCCCCCGTCGGGCGCGTTCCGCGGCGGCCTCAGCCGGGTGGACGTCCGGGCCGACGGCTCGGGCTGCGACCTCGCCTGGGACAACCGGGTGCGCTCCGCCGCCGTCCCCCGGCTCTCCACCGCCGACGGGCTGATCCACACGGTGCTGCGCAACCCCGTCATCCCCGGGACCGACGCGACCTCGGTGCTGGACCCCTACTACTACGCGGAGATCGACCCGCGCACCGGCGCCGTGGTGCGCACCAAGTACACCGGGGCCGGCTTCCTCTTCGACACGCTGCAGATGGTCGGCTCGATCGCGCCGGGCGGCGTGGTCTACCAGGGCACCACCACCGGGGTGCTGCGGATCACCGCGGCCGGGTAGCGCCCGGGCCGCCGGAGGGAGCGTCGGCGGGCCCGGTGCGGGAGACTGCGAAGATGCCGTCCCCCACTCAGCGCGCCCTGGCCAAGGTGCCGGCCGGGCTGCGTCCGTTCCTGGTCAAGCACCGCAGGCTGGTGAAGGTCCTGCTGGTCGGGAGCACCTGCTTCGTGCTGACGACGGTGATCAACTTCTCGCTGAAGTTCACCGTGCTGGAGCAGAAGCCGGTGGTGGCGCTCACCATCGCGACCGTGCTGGCCACCGCGCTCTCGTACGTGCTCAACCGCCGGTGGGCCTTCCGGGCCCGGGGGCACCGGCGGGAGGTCCTGCTGTTCCTCCTGGTCAGCGTGGTGGCGATCGGCGTCAACGACCTCCCGCTGGTCGTCTCGCGCTACGTCCTGGACCTGCGCGAGCCCCAGGTGACGGCCTTCACCCAGGAGGTGGCCGACTTCCTGAGCGGGATGGTCGTCGGCACCTTCGTCGCGATGCTGTTCCGCTTCTGGGCCATGCAGCGCTGGGTCTTCACCCGTTTCGCCGAGCCCGCCGTCACCCGGGTGGAGCAGCCGCAGCGGATCCCGTAGCGGCCCGCCGGGAGCGGAGGGTCGACCGGCCGGCCTCCCGCTCCCGGCCCACCGGGAACGGGAGGCCGAACGCGGTTACGCTGCAAACGCCTGTCCGGAACTGCGGGACCCGCCCACCGGCGAGGCGGGCGGAAGCTGAGCGGGGTGAGCGCGATGCGCGAGACGGACGGCCTCCGGGCCGGACCGGCCAGCCAGCAGGGCATGCGCCGGGCCAATCTGGCGCTGGTGCTCGGCGTGATCGCGAGCGCCCCGCGCTCGCGCGCCGAGGTGGCCGCCGAGAGCGGGCTGACCCGGGCGGCGGTGTCCTCGCTCGCCGAGGAGCTGATCGCGGCCGAGCTGGTGGTCGAGGAGGGCCCGGCCGCGCCCAGCGGCAAGGTCGGCCGGCCCGGCACCGCCCTGGGCCTCAATCCCGACGGGCCGGCCGGGCTGGGCGCCGAGATCGGCGTGGAGCACCTCGGCGCCTGCGTGGTGGACCTGCGCGGTGACGTCCGCTCCTGGCGCCGCCAGGAGATCCGCAACCGGGACCGGCGGCCCGCCGCCGTGATGGCCGACCTGGCCGAGCTGCTGCGCCGGGCCGTCGCCGACGCGGGGCTGCGCCCGGCCGGGCTGATGCTGGCCGTGCCCGGGCTGGTCGGGGACGGCGGCGGGGTGCTCCAGCACGCCGCCAACCTCGGGTGGCGGGACGTGTCGCTGGCCGCCGAACTGCGGCTCGCCCTGCGCGCGGCCGGCGCGGAGGGCCTGGCCGAGCTGTCGATCGGTGCCGAGAACGAGGCCAACCTGGGCGGGCTCGCCGAGCTCTGGCTGGGCGGCGCCCCGGAGCACTTCCTGCACGTCTCGGCCGAGGCCGGCGTCGGCGCGGCGATCGTGGTGGGCGGCCGGCTGATGCGCGGGGCGCACGGTTACGCGGGCGAGCTGGGGCACGTGCCGGTCCACCCGGACGGACCGCTCTGCGCCTGCGGGGCGTACGGCTGCCTGGAGAAGTACGCGGGGGAGACGGCGGTCATGCGGGAGGCCGGGCTGGAGGGGGTCCGGGGCGACTGGGTGGCGCTGCTCGCCGAGCGGGCCGAGGCCGGGGACGAGGACGTGCACCGGGCCCTGGACGGCGCCGGTTCGGCGCTGGGGATCGCCTCGGCCGGGGCGGTCAACCTGCTCGACCCGGCCGAGGTGGTGCTGGGCGGCGGCTACGCCCGGCTGGCGCCCTGGCTGCTGCCGGCCATGCGGGCCGAGCTGGCGGCCCGGGTGACCGTCCGCCCCTGGTCGGACGAGCGGCTGACGGTCTCCCGGCTGGGCCGGCGCGGCCCGCTGCTGGGGGCGGCGGTCGGCGTGGTCCGGGCGATCGTCGCCGACCCGGGCCGGCTCGACGCGTAGCGGTGGCCGCACGCCGGGCCGGTCGGGCCGGGGAGGGGCTACGACAGGTGCACCAGCTCGCGGCCGCCGCGCGGGCGGCGCAGGACGGCGGCGAAGGTGACCGCGACGCCGACCAGCGCCCAGACCAGCAGCACCAGTAGCGGCATGCCGAGGTTCGTCCCGCCGAAGTAGGCGATCGAGCGGGCCGCGTCCGTGCCGGCGCCGTTCGGGATCCAGGCGCCGATGGCCCGCCAGAACGGGGGCATCATCGGGGGCGGGAAGACACCGCCCGCGCTGGGGTTGCCGAGCACCACGAAGATCAGCACCGCCACGCCGATGCCGATGATGTCGAACAGGCACTGCAGCGCCATGGTGAACGCGCCGACCGTGAACACCACCAGGGCGCCCAGCGCGGACAGGCCCCAGGAGGAGCCGGGCAGTGCGTTCAGCGCCGGGCCGACGATCACCGCGCCGCCGATGCCGGCCGCGATCGAGTACAGCGCCAGGGTGGCGAGCCGGATCAGCGCCCGGTAGGCGTTGGCGGGCTTCGAGCCGGCGCTGACGCCGAGGATCGAGGCGACCAGGTAGCCGCCGACGCACCAGCCGATCACCAGGTAGAAGGAGGAGAGGCCGTTGGTGTCGCCCTTGGCCAGCGGGATGGTGTCGACGGTCCGCACCGTCCGGCCCTGGGACTGGTCGATCGTGGTGACGATGCTCTGGGCGGCCTTGGCGGCGGCCGGACCGCGGGCGTTGGCGACCAGCAGGGTGTCCTCGGTGCCGGCCGGGTCCACCACCAGCGCGGCGTAGATCTTCTGGTCCTTGATCTGCGCGGTGGCGGTCTGCGCGTCGGGCGCGGTGACGGCCTTCACGGCGTCGTCCGGCACCGACTCCAGCGCCTCGACCAGCTTGGGGGAGACCTGCGGCGGGGCGACCACCGCGATCGAGAGCTCGTGCGGGGTGGGGCTGTGCAGCGCCCCGACGTACGAGGTGATGAAGCCGAGCTGGAGGAGGAGGACGGCGAACACCAGCAGTGCCGCGCGCGGGGTGACCGCCCCCTTCAGTTCGGCGACGAGTCCGGGCCTCGGTCCCTGCCCTGGGGCGGTCATCCACATCTCCTTGCGTATCGGGAAAATCGGATACTTCATATCATCAAGTAGTTGGCTTTCCCGATTTCCCGCGCCGCATGCGTGGGCACGGTGCTGCGCGATACTTGCGCGGTGAGTGCGGCGAATGACGAGGAACCCCTGCTGGCGGTGGAGCGCGAGGTCGCGCTGATGTTCCGTCGGGGCCGGGCCCGGGTGGCGGAGCTCTCCCGCCGGGTCCACCCCAGCCTGGAAGGGGTGGCGTACAGCATGCTCGGCTACATCGAGCAGGCCGGGCGGGTGCGGGTGACCGACGTCGGCGTGCACTTCGCGGTCGGCAAGGCCACGGTGAGCCGGCAGATCCGGGCGCTGGAGGAGCTGGGCCTGGTGGCCCGGGAGGCGGACCCGCAGGACGGCCGGGCCGCGCTGGTGTCGCTCACCGAGGACGGCCGGCGGCGCTACCTGGGGGCGCGGGACGCCCGGATCGAGCGGGTGCGCGAGCTGATGGCCAACTGGTCCGAGGAGGACGTGATCCGTTTCGCCGGCCTGCTGCACCGCTTCAACGACGTGGTCGGGGAGGCCGTCGGGACCTGAGGGCGGCGGCCCGGTGCGGGCCGGGGTGCGGGACTTTACCCGGGCTTGAAGAAAGTTGCCTTAAGCAACCATCGATCCTATGGTTGCTTAAGGCAACGAACCTCTGCTTCCCGTCCGCCGCCTCCCGCTTCCGCCCCGCACCCGCCGAAGGACCCAGATGACCGTCACCACCCACGTCGCGACCGGAGCCGCGGCCACCGCCGACGACCGACCCATGACGCACCGGCAGGTGATGGAGGCGCTGTCCGGCCTGCTGCTCGGCCTCTTCGTGGCCGTGCTCTCGTCGACGGTCGTCTCCAACGCCCTGCCGCGCATCCTCACCGACCTGCACGGCGGCCAGTCCGCGTACACCTGGGTCATCACCGCGACCCTGCTCACCCTCACCGCCTCCACCCCGATCTGGGGCAAGCTGTCCGACCTCGCCAGCAAGAAGCTGCTGCTGCAGATCGCCCTGGTGATCTACATCGCCTCCTCGGCGCTGGCCGGCCTCGCCCAGAACACCGGCGAGCTGATCGCCTGCCGCGCCCTGCAGGGCATCGGCGCCGGCGGTGTCACCGCGCTGGCCCAGATCTGCCTGGCGGCGATGGTCCCGCCGCGCGAGCGCGGCCGCTACAGCGGCTACTTCGGTGCGGTCTTCGCCCTCGCCACCATCGGCGGACCGCTGATCGGCGGCGTCATCGTGGACACCTCCTGGCTGGGCTGGCGCTGGTGCTTCTACGTCGGGATCCCGTTCGCGCTGGCCGCGATCGCGGTGCTGCAGCGCACCCTGAAGCTGCCGGTGGTCAAGCGCAAGGTGAAGATCGACTACCTGGGCGCCCTGGTCATCACCGGAGCCGTCAGCCTGCTGATGATCTGGATCACGCTGGCCGGCAAGAACTACGCCTGGCTCTCCTGGCAGACCGCGGCCATGGTCGGCGGCGGTCTGGCGCTGGGCGCGCTCGCCGTGGTGATCGAGAAGCGCGCCGCCGAGCCGATCATCCCGCCGAGCCTCTTCCGCCACCGCACCGTCACCCTGGCGGCGCTCGCCAGCGTGCTGGTCGGCATCGGCATGTACGGCGCGACCACCTTCCTCAGCCAGTACTTCCAGCTGGCCAGGGAGAAGTCCCCGACCATCGCCGGCCTGATGACGCTGCCGATGATCCTCGGCCTGGCCGTCGCCTCCACCGTGGCGGGCAAGCTGATCACCAAGTACGGCCGCTGGAAGGCCTACCTGGTCGCCGGCACCCTGATGCTGGCCGTCGGCTTCGGGCTGCTCGGCACCGCCCGGGCCGACACCGACTACGCGCTGCTCTGCGTCTACATGGCGATCACCGGCATCGGCCTCGGCCTGACCATGCAGAACCTCGTGCTCGCGGTGCAGAACACCGTGCCCCGCCACGAACTCGGCGCGGCCAGCTCGGTGGTCACCTTCTTCCGCACCATGGGCGGCGCGATGGGCGTCTCCGCGCTCGGGGCCCTGATGAACAACAAGGTCGGCCACTACCTGGCGGAGAACCTGGCGGCCGCGCACATCCCGGCCGCCGGCGCCGCGGCCGGCGGCGGCATCCCGGACCTGCACAAGCTGCCCGCCCCGGTCGTCCCGCTGGTGACGGACGCCTTCGGGCACGGTGTGGGCGTGGTCTTCCTGGTCGCGGCGCCGTTCGCGCTGCTGGCCTTCGTCACGGTGCTGTTCATCCGCGAGACGGTGCTGCGCACCGGTCAGCAGGACTGACCGGCCGGGGCGGCGGCGCGGAGCACGGCGGAGGGCCGGGGAGTGGATCACCACTCCCCGGCCCTCCGTCGTGCGCGCGGTGTCCGGTCCTAGTGGCCGGCGATCAGGCTCAGGCCGTAGAGGACGGCGGCGCCGCAGACGGCGAAGCAGGCGTAGGCGCCGGCCAGGGCCAGCCGGCCGCCGGCGGCCGGGGCGTCGGAGCCCGCCGCCGACTGCTGCGCGGTCAGCGCGGCCTCACGGCGGGAGAGGGCCAGGATGCCGAGGGCGAAGACGGTGACCACCGCGACGGTGATGCCGAAGCTGAAGCCGGCGGTCTGGGCCAGGGCGGTCCACTTGATGTGCATGCTGTGTGCTCCTCAGCCGTCGGCGCTCAGGCCGCGACCGTGGTCGAGGCGGGAGTGGGGGTGGTGGGCGCGGCGGTCGGCGTGATCTCGACCGGGGTGACGTCGTTGACGTTGTCCGCGCCGACCGGCTGGCGGCGGGAGATCAGCCACATCGCGCCCGAGCCGGCCACCAGGGCGGCGCCGACCACGACCACGCCCCAGGTGCCCTGCTCGACCAGGAAGGCCGCGATGCCGGCCACCGTGGCGGCGGCGGGCAGGGTCAGGCCCCAGGTGTAGACCATGCGGCGCACCAGGCTCCAGCGCAGCTCGCCCTTCGGGCCGCCGAGGCCGGCGCCCATGATGCCGCCGGAGCAGACCTGGGTGGTGGAGAGGCCGAAGCCCATGTGCGACGAGGTGAGGATGACGGTCGCGGCGGCCGACTCGGAGGCGAAGCCCTGCGGCGCCTGGATGTCCGCCAGGCCCTTGCCCATCGAGCGGATGATCCGCCAGCCGCCCATGTAGGTGCCGAGCGCGATCGCCGCACCGGCCGTGACGATCACCCAGGTGGGGGGCAGCGCACCCTTCGGCAGGGCGCCGACCGAGACCAGGGTCAGGGTGATGATGCCCATCGTCTTCTGGGCGTCGTTGGTGCCGTGGGCCAGCGAGATCAGCGAGGAGGAGAACACCTGGCCGGTCTTGAAGCCCTTGGTGACGGTCTTGCCGTCGCTCTTGCGGGTGATCGCGTACGCCAGCTTGGTGGCGCCCCAGGAGGCCAGGCCCGCGACCAGCGGGGAGGCGATCGCCGGGATGAGGATCTTGGAAAGCACGGTGTCGAAGTTGACGCCGTTGACACCCACGCCGACCACGGTGGCGCCGATCAGGCCGCCGTAGAGCGCGTGCGAGGAACTGGACGGCAGGCCTCTCAGCCAGGTGAGCAGGTTCCACAGGATCGCGCCGACCAGTGCGGCGAAGATGATCTCCGGATGGATACCGGCCTTCTCGTTGACGATGCCACCGGAGATGGTGGTGGCGACCTTCACGGAGAGGAACGCCCCCGCGAAGTTCAGGACGGCCGCGATGGTGACCGCGACCTTGGGCCGAAGGGCTCCCGTGGCGATGGAGGTGGCCATCGCGTTGGCGGTGTCGTGGAACCCGTTGGTGAAGTCGAAGGCGAGCGCCGTGATGATCACAACGGCCACCAGGAACGAGATGTGTTCCATACCCAAACAATCGTCGTAGTTGTCGCACTGACGTTGGTGTCGATCGCGACGGTAGGGAGGCTCGGTGAACGGAAGGTGAACTGAGGCGGGCGCCGTGGTTCCGGACGTGTCCAAGGGGTTGCCATGACCTTGCCATAAGGTGTCTTCGGGGCCCCTGAACTGGGCATTGGCGCAGAACGTCCTGGTTCGCTCCGGTTTGCTGAGATCTGTCTCACAGTGGCCCGAAGAATTCACCGACCCGTACGGGTGCGGTCTGTTTCTGGCGGGTGACCCATGACAGGATCGGCGGGGATCCGGGCAACCCGGGGGTCGGACAGGGGCGGGGAGGACGAATCCATGGGTGGGGCTGCACAGCGCGCGGAGTCTGCGGGAACACGACCGTGGGTGCGGGCCGCCCTGCGCTGCGGAGCCGTCCTGGCGGCCGCCGCGCTCGCGCTGCCGCTGGCCACCCAGGCCGCCTACGCCGCGCCCGACCCGGGCAACCCCGGCATCACCGCCCCGGCCGTGCCCGGCGCGGACCCGCTCGCGGAGGCCAAGGCCACCCTCGGCCCGCTGCTCGACCAGCTGCACGACCTCTACAAGGGGGCCGAGGCCGCGACCGAGCAGTTCAACGCCGCCGTCGCCAAGGTCGCCGAGCAGCAGGCCGCCGTCGCCGACCTCAAGGACCGGCTGGACCGCCAGCAGAAGCAGGTGGACGCCGGCACCGACGTGGCCGCCCAGCTCGCCGCCGCCCAGTACCGCAACGGCGCCGCCTCGGCCTACGCCGAACTGCTGCTCTCCAAGGACCCGTACGAGGCCGTCACCATCGCCGAACTGCTCGCCGCCGCGAGCCGCTCGCAGTCCGAGTTCCTGGACCGGCTCAAGCTCGACCGCGAAGCGCTCACCGGCCTGCAGAAGCAGAGCGAGGAGGCGCTGAAGAGCTCCCAGGCGCTGGTCGCCCAGCAGGACGCCGCCAAGGCCAAGGTCGCCACCGACCTGGCCGCCGTCGAGCAGCTGGTCTCCTCGCTCACCGGGGCCCAGCGCACCGAGCTGGAGCAGCTGGAGAAGGCCAAGGCCGACGAGGCCCAGCTGGCCTTCCTCGCCTCCGGCGCGCTCGGCAAGGGCGAGCGCACCCCGTCGCTGGCCGGCCGCGCCGCCGTCGCGTACGCGCTGGCGCAGCTCAACAAGCCGTACCTGTGGGGCGGCGCCGGGCCGGACATGTTCGACTGCTCCGGGCTCACCTCGCAGGCCTGGCTGCACGCCGGCAAGCCGATCCCGCGCACCAGCCAGGAGCAGTGGGCCCAGCTCCAGCACATCGCGCTGAACCAGCTGCGCCCCGGCGACCTGGTCATCTACTTCGAGGGCGCCACCCATGTCGCGCTCTACATCGGCGGCGGGCTGGTCGTCCAGGCGCCCCGGCCGGGCGCCGTGATCAAGGTGTCGCCGATCGGCTCGATGCCGATCCTCGGTGCCGTCCGGCCCGACCCGGAGACCGCGTCGGACGAGGCGGGCGGCGCCTGGAAGGTGCCGGACCTCCCGGCGGGCTGGGACACCGTCACCCCGATCGCCCCGAGCCCGGCCAACCAGGTGCCGGCCGACCCCAACGCGACGACCCCCGCGCCCGGTACGCCGACCGCGCCCGGCACGCCCGCCCCGGGGACCCCGGCGCCCGGCACCCCGGCGCCCGGCACGGGCACGCCGACCGACCCGGGGACGCCGACCGGCACCCCGACGGGCACGCCGACCGGGACTCCCACGGGCACGCCGACCGGGACGCCCACCGGTACCCCCACGGGGACGCCGACCGGGACTCCCACGGGGACGCCGACGGGGACGCCGACCGGCACGCCGACCGGTACCCCCACGGGGACGCCGACCGGCACGCCCGCGGGCACGCCCACCGGGGCGCCCAGCAGCACCGGCAGCGGTTCGGCCGCCGCCTCGGCGCCGGGCTCCACCTCGGCCACGCCGCTGCCGACCGGCCAGAACTAGGTCGGCCCCGCGGACGCCCCCGGGGCCCGGTACGCACCGGGCCCCGGGGGCGTCCGCGCGCTCAGCTCGCGCCGCTGTCCGGCTCGAAGCGGATCAGCACCGCCTTGGAGGTCGGGGTGTTGCTGATGTCGGCGGTGGAGTCCAGCGGCACCAGCACGTTGGTCTCCGGGTAGTACGCCGCCGCGCCGCCGCGGGCCACCGGGTAGTGCACCACCTTGAAGTGCGGGGCGCGGCGCTCCACGCCGTCCTTCCACTCGCCGACCAGGTCGACGTAGCCGCCCTCGGTCAGGCCCAGCTCGGCCGCGTCGGCGGGGTTGACCAGGACGACCCGCCGGCCGCCGGTGATGCCGCGGTAGCGGTCGTCCAGGCCGTACACGGTGGTGTTGTACTGGTCGTGCGAGCGGAGCGTCTGCAGCAGCAGCCGGCCCGGCGGGACCTCGGGCGCGGTGAGCGGGTTGACCGTGAAGTTGGCCAGGCCGGTCGCGGTCGGGAAGGTCCGGGAGTCGCGCGGGCCGTGCGGCAGGGTGAAGCCGCCGGGCCGGCGGACCTTGTCGTTGAAGCTCTCGAAGCCCGGCACCACCCGGGCGATCCGGTCCCGCAGGGTGTCGTAGTCGTCGGCGAAGTCCTCCCACGGGACGCCGTCCTGCGGGCCGAGCGCGGCGCGGGCCAGCCGGCAGACGATCGCCACCTCGGAGAGCAGGCCCGGCGCGGGCGGGCGCAGGCCGCCGCGCGAGGAGTGCACCTGGCCCATCGAGTCCTCGACGCTGACGAACTGGGCGCCCTTGGCGGTGACGTCCCGGTCGGTGCGGCCGAGGGTGGGCAGGATCAGCGCCCGGGCGCCGGTCACCACGTGCGAGCGGTTGAGCTTGGTGGAGACGTGCACGGTCAGCCGGCAGCGGCGCATCGCCGCCTCGGTGACCTCGGTGTCCGGGGTGGCGGCGACGAAGTTGCCGCCCATCGCGAAGAACACCTTCACCCGGCCGTCGCGCATCGCGCGGATGGTGTCCACCGAGTCGTAGCCGTGGTCGCGCGGCGGCTCGAAGCCGAACTCGCCGCCCAGCGCGTCCAGGAAGGCCGCGGAGGGCCGCTCGAAGATGCCCATCGTCCGGTCGCCCTGGACGTTGCTGTGCCCGCGCACCGGGCAGACCCCCGCGCCGGGGCGGCCGACGTTGCCGCGCAGCAGCAGGAAGTTGACCACCTCGCGGATGGTCGGCACGGCGTGCTTGTGCTGGGTGAGGCCCATCGCCCAGCAGACGATGATCTTCCGGGAGGAGAGCACCATGCGGCCCAGCTCCTCGATCTGCTCCCAGGGCAGGCCGGTGGCGGCGAGCACCTCCTCGCGGCGGGTCTGCCGGGCCTCGGCGGCGAACTCCTCGAAGCCGTGGCAGTGCTCCGCGACGAAGGCCTCGTCGACGCCGCCGTCCGCCTCCAGCACCAGCTGGTTGAGCGCGCGGAACAGGGCGAGGTCGCCGCCGAGCCGGATCTGCAGGAAGAGGTCGGTCAGCTTGGTGCCGTGGCCGGCCAGGCCGCGGGCGTTCTGCGGGTTCTTGAACCGTTCGAGGCCGGCCTCGGGCAGCGGGTTGACGCTGACCACGGTGGCGCCCGCGCGCTTGGCCCGCTCCAGCGCGGAGAGCATCCGGGGGTGGTTGGTGCCCGGGTTCTGGCCGGCCACGATGATCAGGTCGGCCTGGTAGAGGTCCTTGAGGCTGACGCTGCCCTTGCCGACGCCGAGCGTCTCGGTGAGCGCCGAGCCGGACGACTCGTGGCACATGTTGGAGCAGTCGGGCAGGTTGTTGGTGCCCAGCCGCCGGGCGAACAGCTGGTAGGCGAAGGCGGCTTCGTTGCTGGTCCGGCCGGAGGTGTAGAAGGCCGCGGCGTCCGGGGTGTCCAGCGCGCGCAGCTCCTCGGCGATCAGCGCGAAGGCGTCGTCCCAGGCGATCGGCGTGTAGTGGGTGGCGCCCTCGTCCAGCAGCATCGGCTGGGTGAGGCGGCCCTGCTGGCCGAGCCAGTAGCCGGAGCGGTCGGCCAGTTCGGCCACCGGGTGGGCGGCGAAGAACTCGGCGCGGATCCGGCGCTCGGTGGCCTCCTCCGCGACGGCCTTGGCGCCGTTCTCGCAGAACTCGGCGGTGTGCGTCTTGTCCGGCTCGGGCCAGGCGCAGCCGGGGCAGTCGAACCCGTCCGGCTGGTTGACCTTGCGCAGCGTGGCGAGGGTGCGCCGGGCGCCCATCTGCTCGGTGGCCATCCGGAGGCTGTGGCCGACCGCCGGCAGCCCGGCCGCTGCGTGCTGGGGCGCGGACACCACGGGGGCATCCTGCGCCGGATCGCTCTGCGGGGCCCGCTTGGCCATGACTGCGCTCCTCGGCTGTGCTCGTCCGGCCGCCGCGCCGTCGCGGGGCCTCGCCGTCCATCCTTCCACCCGTTCGAGTCGTCCGGGCCATCCCGGTGCCGGGCCCGATCGGCCCCGGCCGGGCGTCGATAGAGTGTGACCGCTTCGAGAGGCGGGGGTGGGGCGGGTGAAGGTCGGAGATCTCCTCGACGGCCGGTACGAGCTGGTCGAGCGGCTCGGCCAGGGCGGCTTCGGCGTGGTGTGGCGGGCCTTCGACACCCGGATGCGGCGCCAGGTGGCGGTCAAGGTGATCGGGTACCACGGGGAGGACCAGCAGAAGGCGGCGCTGCGGTTCGTCCGGGAGGCGTGCGCGGCCGGGAACCTCTCGCACCCGCACATCGTCACCGTGCACGACCTCGGTGAGAGCGAGCTGGGCGGCCGGCAGGTGACCTTCCTGGTGATGGAGCTGCTCGGCGGGCGCACCCTCACCGACGTGCTCCGGGCCGGCCTGCCCGATCCGGTGCGGAGCCTGGGCTGGGGGCGGCAGATCTGCGACGCGCTGGCCGCCGCCCACGACGCCGGGATGGTGCACCGCGACATCAAACCCGACAACATCATGGTCACCGAGGCCGGCACGGTGAAGGTGCTGGACTTCGGCATCGCCCAACTGGACACCGGGGCCGGTGGCCTGACCACCACCGGGACGGTGATCGGCAGCCCGGCGTACATGGCGCCCGAGCGCTGGACCGGCGGGCGGGTCGACGGCCGGGCGGACCTCTACGCCTTCGGCTGCGTGCTGGTCGAACTCTGCACCGGGGCACGGCCGTTCAGCGGTGACTCGACGCCGGTGCTGATGTACCAGCACCTCAACGAGCCGCCGCCGGCACTGGACCCGGCGCAGTTCGGGCTGCCCCCGGAGGTGGCCGCGCTGGTCACCGAGCTGCTCGCCAAGGACCCGGCGGACCGCCCGGCCGACGCACGGACGGTGGAGCGGCGGCTGGCGGCCCTGGCGGAGCGGTGGACGCCGGCCGGCCCGGCCGCGGCGCCCCCGCCGCCGACCCCGACGGTGCTGGACCGCCCGGCGCCGGTGCCCCCGGTCCGGCCGGCCCGGCCGCCCTCCCCGCCCGCGGCTGCCCCCGCGGCCCCGCCCGCAGCCCCGGCGCTCCCGCCGCGGCCCGGCTCCGGGCCGCTCGCCGGGCCCGTTCTCCCGCCGCTCACCACGCCACCGGTCACCGCCCCGCCCGGCGCGGCCGACACCGTCCGCGCGGCGCTGCGCGAGCGCCGGGACGCCGCCTACCGGGCGGCCACGGCCGGGGAGTCCGCCGCCCTGTTGCAGGCGCTGGCCCGCGACTGCGTCGCCGCCCTCGGGGCCACCGACCGCGACACCCTGTGCACCTGGCGGGACTTCACCTGGTACCTCAGCCGGGCCGGGGACCTCGACGGCGCGATCCGGCTGCTCACCACCGTGGTGGCGGACATGCGGCTCGCCCTGGGCGCCACCGACCCGGACACCCTGGGCGCCCGGTACCACCTGACCTGGTGCATCGGCGAGAGCGGCGAGACGGTCACGGCGATCCGCCAGCTCTCCCAGCTGCTGCCCGACATGCACGCCGCCTGGGGCGGTCACGACGCCCGCGTCCTGAAGGCCCGGCACGACCTGGCCGTGTACGCCGCCAACCGGGGCGACCTCGACGGGGCCGTCCTCCAGCTGCGCACCCTCCTGCCGGACCTCGCCCGGGCTTTGGGCGAGCAGCACCCGACCACCGTGCAGGCCTGGCAGGACCTCTCGGTCTACCAGCAGCGGCTGGCCCGGCCGGCGCACCGGGGCCGCGTCGCCCGGCGGGCGAAGATCGGCCCGGCCGAGGCCGTGGTGCTGGTCCGCCGCCTGCTGGTCTGGGACTTCGCCTCGGACCAGGAGGCCCAGGCCTGCCTGACCGCGCTGGAGCGCGGGACGGGCATCAAATCGATCGGGGACTGGATCCTCGCCGCGCCGGACCACGTCACGGCCGAGGACCTGGTCGAGGAGCTGTTCGGGCCCTGAGCCGGTGGCCGCCCGGGGCCCGCGCCGTGCGGGCCCCGGGCGCCCGGCTCAGGCCGCCAGCGCCGCCGGGACGCCCGCCAGGGCGCGCAGGATGGCCCGGGCGGCGGCGTCGTTCTGGCGGAAACCGGGGGAGTCGGTGCGCGGCCGCGCGAAGGCGGCCGCCGCGCGCAGGCTGGTGTGCGGGCCGAGGGCGGTGCGCCGCGGGTGCGGGCCACCGCTCAGGGCCGGGTCCAGGACCCGGCTGTCCCCGGGCCGGATGGTGAGCAGCCCGGAGCGGTGGGTGTGCTCCTCGTCGCTGACCACCTCCTCCACGATCCGCCCGGCGCGGTGCAGTTCGCGCAGCACCGGGTCGTGGGTGCGGGCCAGCGCGTGCTTGGGCAGGTACGCCTCGACCAGGGCGGTGGCGGTGACGCCGTGCCCGGGCACGGTGGTGCCGGACGCCCGCCAGGTGCCGGTGGCCTCGTCCCGTTCGACCCGGATGCCCGCGCCCAGGAAGCGGACGACGCCCGCCTCGGAGAGTGCGAGCAGCTGGCGCAGCCGGAAACCGGGCGGGCCGGAGGCGAGGTAGCTGAAGTAGCCGAAGAACCACTCGTCGACCTCCTCGCCGACCGAGCGCGCGGTGAGCCGGTCGGAGGCGAGGACGCGGGGCAGCTGGCCGAAGAGCGAGAGCAGGGCCAGGAAGGCGCCGAGGTCGGCGCTGTGGGCCGGGTCGGCGCGGCGGTCGGCGTCCTCGGCGATGTAGCCGCGCAGGTGGCGCTGGAGCTCCTCATCGGAGCCGAGTTCGAGGCCGGCCAGCGGGAAGTCGAGCCGTTCGAAGTCCAGCCGGTCGGCCCGGTCGGGGACGGCCCGGGCGATCAGCCGGGCGAGCTCGGGCGCGTACCAGTCGTACGCGTCGTAGCCGGCCAGGAAGTCGGCCCAGGGCAGTGTGGTGCGTTCGGGGTGGGCGTGGAACAGCTCGTGGTAGTGCCCGAAGCCGATGTCCTTCGCCATCAACGGCCAGAAGTCGCGGCGCAGTTCGAGCGGTCCGGGCCGGTCGAGCACGGCGTCCACGGCGGCCGCGTCGAAGTAGCGGGGGAGCGGGGCGGGCGGCCCCTGGAGCCGGTAGCCGGTCTTGGAGTGGTACGGCACGCCGCGCCGGGAGCCGACGTGGATCACCGGCTCGCGGCCGGAGGGCCGGTAGACCGGGCCGTCGGGGGTCTCCTCGAAGCGGCCGCCGCGGCCCTCGGTGAGCAGCGAGACCAGGTCGACGAAGGCGAGGCCGAAGCCGCGCAGGACGAGCTGCTCGCCGGCGGCTATGCCGCTCAGGTCGGCGTCGGCGGAGAAGGCGGGCGGCAGGTGGAAGCGGCCGTGCCGGGCGGCGAACTCGGCGTCCGCGGCGTACCGGGGGTGCGGGGCGGAGTCGAGGTGGCCGAGGGTGAGGGTGACGTGGTCGGCGGTGAGCACCCGGTCACCGAGGTGGACCAGTTGCGGCCCGTCCTCCGGGCCCTCGATCCGGTGGACGGTGTCCCGGTGCACGGTGACGGTGATGTGCGGTGGCAGGTCGGCGACGGCGCGGCGGAACACCCAGTCCAGGTAGGCGCTCTGGGCCCGCCGGGTGGGGAAGTCGGTCGGTGCCAGGGTGCGCAGCTCGGCCCGGACCGCCGGGTCGTCGACCTCCTGGTAGGGCTCGAACTCCTCGATCCGGGCGGCCCATTCGGCCAGTGAGGGGCCGGGACGGACCGGGCCGTCGATGGTGGACCGCTCGTCGGTGAACATCGTGACGTCCTCGGCCATCGAGTTCATCCGGAGCAGCGGGGACTGGTCGTAGCGCCAGATCCGGCCCGCGCCGGGCGGGTACGGGTCGACCAGGTGGACCTCCAACGGCTGGTCCGAGGGCAGGAGTTCGGCCGCGTTGGCGGCGATCCGCTCCAGCAGACCGGTACCGCGCGGGCCGGCTCCGACGATCACCAGGGTGGTCAACGCTGCTCCCCGGGTGCGACCTCGGCGGCGACGCCGGCCTTGCTCGCGGTCTCGTTGCCGGCCCCGGCCGTGGTCCCGGCGTCGGCGGCGGCGCGCAGCCGGCGCCAGGCCGCGCGGGCCTTCTGCAGCGGGGTGGGCGGCAGGCCGTCGCGGGTGGCGCCCTTGGCATAGTGCCGCTCCACGTAGTACTGGCCGATGGACAGCACGGTGGTGATCACGATGTACC
The DNA here is from genome assembly GCF_053587085.1 of Kitasatospora sp. NPDC003701. Lineage (NCBI taxonomy): Bacteria > Bacillati > Actinomycetota > Actinomycetes > Kitasatosporales > Streptomycetaceae > Kitasatospora > Kitasatospora sp. NPDC003701. The sequence continues at coordinate 182,412 of NZ_JBSFNM010000011.1, read as the reverse complement.
AGATGGTGGCGACCATCAGCATCGGGATGACCTGGTAGGACTGCAGGTAGACCAGCTGCACCGAGTAGAGCAGGTCGGAGACGGCCAGCACGCTGATGATGCTGGTGCCCTTGAGCGCGCTGATCAGCATGTTGCCCGCGGTGGGGACGATCGAGCGCATCGCCTGCGGGACGATGATCCGGCGCAGCACCCGCCACCGGCCGAGCCCGAGCGCCGAGGCCGCCTCCAGCTGGCCGCGGTCGACCGAGAGGATCCCGCCGCGCACCACCTCGGCGGCGTAGGCGGCCTCCAGCAGGGTCAGGCCGATCACGGCGGTCAGGGTGGGGCCGAAGAGGTTGACGGTCTTGACGGTGATGAACTCCGGGCCGAACGGGATGCCGAGGCCGAGCGTCGGGTAGAGCGCGCCGATGTTGAAGAAGAGCAGCAGCTGGACCAGCGCCGGAGTGGAGCGGAAGATCCAGATGTAGATCCAACTGAGCGTGCGCAGCACCGGGTTGGAGGAGAGCCGCATGGTGGCGAGCACGGTGCCCAGCACGAAGCCGAGCCCGAGCGTGACGGCGGTCAGCCACAGGGTGAGGGTGAGGCCGTTCAGGACGGAGGTCGCGGTGAACCAGTCGGCGACCACGCCCCACTGGAAGGCCTTGTTCCGGATCGCCGAGCTGACGGCCATCGCGAACAGCAGCAGGGCGACGGCGGCCGAGACCCACTGGCCGGGGCGGCGGCGGGCGACGAGCCGGGCCGAGGGGTCGACGACGGCGCCGGCGGGCGGGTCCGGACTCTTGTCGGGGCTCCGGTCGGGGTTCTTGGTGAGGGCGGGCGCGGGAAGGACGTCCGGGGTGGCCATGAGGAGGACTCCAGGCGGAAGCTGCGGGCAGGCAGGCGGGTGGTACGGGTGTGGTCACGTACGGCCGTCGGGCCGGCCCGCGTCCCTCAACGCGGCCGGCTCTGCACTGCACTCCGCATTGATCGTACGCATGCGCGAACAAGGGCTGTCAAGGGTGGTGCCGCCGGGGCACACGGCGACAAGTGATCGCAACAGAGCGGTAATGGACGGTGGTTGACGCCGTGCATCCTTCACTGCTCAACTTGTGCTCATGTACGCCGAGCAGTTCCTGGTCACCCGCGACCACATCGACTTCGGTCGGGTGTGGTCCGCGGCGTGTCGCGGCTGACTCGGCAGCGGGCCGTCCAGCCGGCCCTGTCCTCCTAGGAGCCTCCTCCCTCGGAGACCCCTCCTGCGGAGACCTCTCCCTCGGTGCCCCGTCGCGGGCCGGGTAGGCCGTCCAGCCCCGTCCGGACGGCCGTTTCAGGCGCACGCTGCCGCCTTCAGCCTTCTGCACCCCACTGCACTCCGGCAGTTCTCCGTCGCCTTCTCCGTCGCCACCGTCACGTGCCCGTGCTCCCCGCCACCCCGTTCCGCGTTCGAAGCCTGGCCCCGCCACGGCCTGCTCCGGCTTGCCCACCCGCAGCCGCCGGATTCCGTACGACCCGAAAGGTTCAGTCACCATGCCCGTCGAATTCCTCGGCATCGCCGCCACCGGTGATGGTTCGGAGACCACCCCCCGCTCCACGGCGGCCTTCGACCGCGACTACACCCTCCGGCTGGCCCGGGCCCACGAGGACAACGGCTGGGACCGCGTGCTGTTCGCCTACGGCGCCGGCGCCCCCGATCCGGCGGCGGCCGCGGCGTTCCTCGCGGCCCGGGTCGACCGGCTCCAGATCCTGCTGGCGCACCGGCCGAACGTCTCCTACCCGACGTACGCGGCCAAGACCTTCGCCACCCTGGACCGGATCAGCGACGGGCGGCTCACCGTCCACTTCATCACCGGCGGCAACGACCACGAGCAGCAGCGCGAGGGCGACTTCCTGACCAAGGACGAGCGCTACGCCCGCACCCGTGAGTACATCGGGATCGTCAAGAAGGCGTGGACCAGCACGGAGCCCTTCGACCACGAGGGCGAGTACTACCGGTTCAACGACTTCGTCTCGGACGTCTTCCCCGTCCAGGCCCCGCGCCCGGGCGTCTCCTTCGGCGGCTCCTCGGAGGCCGCCTACGCGGCCGGCGGGGCCGAGGCCGACATCTACTGCCTCTGGGGCGAGCCGCTGGCCCGGACCGCCGAGCAGATCGAGCGGGTGAAGGAGGCCGCGCGGGCCGCCGGACGGACGGACGTGCCGCGCATCCAGGTCGCCTTCCGGCCGATCATCGCGCCGACCGAGGAGCTGGCCTGGGAGAAGGCGTACCGGACGGTGGACACCATCCGGGCCCGCAAGGAGTCCGGCGAGCTGGTCCGCCGCGGCGGGGCCCGCGCGCAGGCCTGGACCCCGGAGAACACCGGCTCCCAGCGGCTGCTGGAGATCGCCGAGGCCGGCGAGCGCTACGACCGCGCGCTCTGGACCCCGACCGCCGCCGCCACCGGCGGGGCCGGCAACTCCAACGCCCTGGTCGGCACGCCGGAGACGGTCGCCGAGGCGCTGCTCGACTACTACGACCTGGGCGTGGACATCCTCTCCGCGCGCGGCTACGCGCTGCTCGACGACGCGATCGACTTCGGCCGGTACGTCATCCCGATCGTGCGCGAGGAGGTCGCCAAGCGGGACGCCGCGAAGGCGGCCGAGGCGGCCGGGCGGGAGGCCCGGGCCGAGCGCGACCGTCAGCAACTGATCGCGGTCCAGGCGTGAGCGGCACCAGCCTGGCGATCGAGGTCCGCCGGGTCACGATCGACGACCCCCTGGTCGAGCCGCTGCTGCGGGAGCTCACCCACGAGTACGTCACCCGCTACGGGCCGGACGCCCGGGAGGAGATGAGCCGGTACCCGAAGGACGCCTTCGCGGAGCCGGCCGGCGTACTGCTCCTCCTCCTGGAGGACGGCGAGCCGGTGGCCGGTGGTGCGTACAAGCGGTACGACGAACGGACCGCCGAGGTGAAGCGGATGTGGACGCACTCCGCGCACCGCCGCCGGGGGCTGGCCAGCCGGGTGCTGGTGGAGCTGGAGCGGGCCGCGCAGGCGGCCGGCTACACCCGGGTCTACCTCACCACCGGCCCGCGCCAGCCCGAGGCCAAGGGGCTCTACCTGGCGACCGGCTACACCCCGCTGTTCGACGTCGACGCCGACCCCCTGACCATCGGCCCGCTGGCGTTCGAGAAGCCCCTGCCGGCCCGCGGCGACGGGCCCCGGGCCCACGACGACCAGGGCCGGCGAGCCCACCATGCACCGACCCCGAAAGGCGCCCAACTCCCGTGAGAACCACCACCGTCCGCCGCCGCCTGCTCGCGACCGCCGCCCTGCTGCCGGTCCTGGCGCTGGCCGCGTGCGGCTCGGACCCGAAGACCGCCGGCCAGTCCGGCCCCGGCAAGGCGGCGGTCGACGCCGCCGCGCAGGACCTCATCTCCGGCATCCCCAAGTCGGAGGCCGCGGCCGCGCTGCTGCCCGAGGACGTCCGCAAGGCCGGGACGGTCAAGTTCGGCTCGACGATCGGCACGCCGCCCGCCGCGTTCTACTCCGACCAGGCCACCAAGAAGGCGGCCGGGGTGGACATCGACTTCACCGACGCGGTGGCCAAGGTGCTCGGCCTGACCGTGGAGCGCGAGGAGGCGGCCTTCGAGACCATCCTGCCCGCGCTCGGCAGCGGCAAGTACGACGTCGGCACCGGCAACTTCGGGGTCACCGCGACCCGGCTGAAGACCATCGACTTCGTCACCTACATCGACGACGGCCAGGGCTTCGCGGTCAAGAAGGACAACACCACCCTGCAGCCGGTCACCGACCTCGTCCAGCTCTGCGGGCTGGTCATCGGCACCGGGGCCGGCACCACCTTCGAGACCACGCTGAACAGCAAGAAGAACGTCTGCGCCGACGCGGGCAAGAAGCCCTACGAGGTCAAGGCGTTCAGCGACAACGGCGCCACGCTGACCGGACTCCAGCAGGGCCGGATCGACGTCGTGATGTCGACCATCAACGGCCTGCGCTACCAGGCGTCCCAGGAGGCGTCCGGGACGAAGTTCCTCGGTGAGTTCCACCGGCTGGACGTCGGCTTCGCGTTCAAGAAGGGCTCCACGCTCACCCCCGCGTTCCAGGCGGCGGTCAACCAGCTGATCAAGGACGGGACGTACGACAAGATCGTCAAGAAGTGGGGAGTCGTCGATTCGGCGATCAAGGAATCCCAGATCAGCCCGCCCGAGCACGCGTGACCCCCTGTCCGGGCCCCGGGCCTGTTGGAGGAATCCCACCATGAGCATCACCACCGAGGCCGGTCCGCCGGCCAGAACGGCCACCAAGACGCCGGCCGCCCCGGCCGGGCGCGTCGACCTCGGCGAGCTGGCCGGTCTGCGGACCGTCCGGGCCCGCCACCCCCTGCGCTGGGCCGCCGGCCTCGCCGCCGTCGTCGTCCTCGCCCAGTTCGCCCACGGGTTGTTCACCAACCCCGGCTGGGACTGGGACACCTTCCGGATCTACTTCTCCGCCGACACCATCCTGCGCGCGGTCGGCCGCACCATCGAACTCACCTTCTACGGCACCCTGCTGGGCTTCCTGCTGGGCGCCGTGGTGGCCGCGATGCGGCTGTCGCGCAGTGCGATCCTGCAGTCCATCGCCTGGGCCTACGTCTGGGCGTTCCGCTCGATCCCGCTGATCGTGCAGCTGGTGTTCTGGTTCAACCTCTCCTACCTCTACAAGCGGTTCGGCATCGGCATCCCGTTCGGCCCGACCTTCGCCGAGTTCGAGACGATCGGAGTGCTGGGCGCCCTCGGCGCCGCCGTGCTGGGGCTGGGCCTGCACCAGGCCGCGTTCGCCGCCGAGATCATCCGCGGCGGCATCATCGCGGTCGACTCGGGGCAGCGCGAGGCCGCCGCCGCACTGGGCGTGCCGCGCTGGCGCCAGGCCTGGCGGATCGTGCTGCCGCAGGCCATGCGCGGCATCCTGCCGGCCGCCGCCAACGAGGTGATCTCGCTGTTCAAGGGCACCTCGGTGGTCTACGTGATGGCCATCGGCGAGCTCTTCTACCAGGTGCAGGTCGTCTACGGCCGCACCGGCCGGGTGGTGCCGCTGCTGATGGTGGCCACCGTCTGGTACGTGCTGCTGACCACGGTGCTGTCGATCGGGCAGTACTACGTCGAGCGCTACTTCGCCCGGGGCGCCGAACGCACCCCGCCGCCCACCCCGCTGCAGCGGGCCCGGGCCTTCGTCCAGGGCCTGCGGGCCGGCCGCACCCCCGTCGAGACCGCTTCCGGAGGACGCTCGTGACCGCCACCGTCGTGGAACCCATGGTGCAGGTCAGGGGCCTGCACAAGAGCTTCGGCCAGCTCGCCGTCCTGCGCGGCGTCGACCTCGACGTGGCGGCCGGCTCGGTGACGGTGGTGCTCGGACCCTCCGGCTCCGGCAAGTCGACGCTGCTGCGCTCGATCAACCACCTGGAGAAGCTGGACCGCGGCTTCGTCGCCATCGACGGCGAGCTGATCGGCTACCGGCGCTCCGGCGACCGGCTGCACGAGCTCAAGGAGCGCGAGGTCCTGCGCCAGCGCACCAACATCGGCTTCGTGTTCCAGAACTTCAACCTGTTCCCGCACCTCACGGTGGTGGAGAACATCATCGAGGCACCGGTCAGCGCGCTGCGCCGGCCCAAGGCCGAGGCCCGGGCGGCGGCGCTGCAGCTGCTGGAGCGGGTCGGCCTCGCCGACAAGGCGGACGTCTACCCGCGCCAGCTCTCCGGCGGCCAGCAGCAGCGGGTGGCGATCGCCCGGGCGCTGGCCCTGGAGCCGAAGGTGCTGCTCTTCGACGAGCCCACCTCGGCGCTCGACCCGGAGTTGGTCGGTGAGGTGCTGGACGTCATCAAGGACCTCGCCCGGGCCGGCACCACGATGATCGTGGTGACCCACGAGATCGGGTTCGCCCGCGAGGTCGCCGACACCGTGGTCTTCATGGACGACGGCGTGGTGGTCGAGCAGGGCCCGCCGACGGCCGTCCTGGACGATCCGCAGCACGAGCGCACCCGCGCCTTCCTGGCCAAGGTCCTCTGACCCTCCCGCTCCCAACCCTCTTCCACCGATCAGGAGTTCCGCCATGTCCCTACCCCGTCGCGCCCTCGTGACCGCCGCCGCCGCGCTCGCCGCCACCCTCACCCTGGCCGCCTGCGGCAGCTCCACGGACGCCTCCGCGGAACTCGCTCCCGCCAAGGGCAGCACCGCGCCGAACGGCGTCACGGTGAACCTGACGCCCAATCAGAACCGCATCACCACGCCCAAGGTGGACGCCATCGCGGCGCTGGTTCCGGAGGAGGTCAGAAAGAGAGGGACCCTGACGGTCGCCACCTCACTGGGCACCACGCCGCCGCTGGACTTCTACGCGAACGACGACAAGACCATCATCGGCGTCGAGCCCGACATCACCGAACTGGTCGGCAACGTCCTCGGCCTGAAGGTGGAGTTCAACCCGGTCTCCTGGGAGAACGTCTTCGTCGGCCTGGACAGCGGCAAGTTCGACGTCGGCATGACCAACATCACCGTCACCGAGGCCCGCAAGGAGAAGTACGACTTCGCCACCTACCGGCTGGACATCCTCGGCTTCGAGGCCAAGAAGGGCTCCGGCTGGAAGGTCACCGGCCCCAAGGACGTGGCCGGCAAGACGATCGCCGTCTCCTCCGGCACCAACCAGGAGAAGCTGCTGATCGGCTGGAACGAGGAGAACGTCAAGAACGGCCTCAAGCCGGTCGACATCAAGTACTTCCAGAGCTCCTCGGACTACTACCTGGCGCTGTCCTCCGGCCGGATCGACGCCTACGTCGGCCCCAACCCCAGCCTGGCCTTCCACGCCGTGCAGACCGGCGAGACCGAGGTGGTCGGCACCTACTCCGGCGGCGGCGCGGACGTCCTCGGGAAGATCGCGGCGACCACCAAGAAGGACAGCGGGCTGGTCCAGGCGCTGAACGGCGCGATCAACGAGATCATCAAGAACGGCACCTACGGCCAGGCGCTGAAGCGCTGGGGGCTCGACGGCGAGGCCGTCCAGACCTCCGAGATCAACCCGCCCGGGCTGCCCAAGCCCAAGCCGTAGTCCGTTCACCCTCATGTCCTCCCCCAGCGCTATGGTGGCCCCGGTCACGGTGGACGCGCTTCGAATCCGGCGTACTCGGGGGTTGGGGGAGACATGAGGGCTGGGGAGGTACTGGACGGCCGCTACCGGCTGGACCGGATGCTCGGTCAGGGCGGCTTTGGCGTCGTCTGGGCGGCCTACGACAGCAACATCGGGCGGTCGGTCGCGGTCAAGGTCCTCTCCGAGGAGAAGGCGAGCGACGAGGAGGCGGTCGCCCGCTTCATCCGCGAGGCCAAGACCGCCGGCAGCCTCTCCAATCCGCACATCGTCACGCTGCACGACTACGGCCGGGTCCAGCAGGGCGCCTGGTCCACCCACTACCTGGTGATGGAGCTGGTCCGAGGCCGCCCGCTGTCCGCGGTGATCAAGGACGGCACGCCCGACCCGGCGCTCGCGCTGAAGTGGGTCCGGCAGGTCTGCAAGGCGCTGGACGCCGCCCACCGCTCGGGCGTGGTGCACCGGGACATCAAGCCGGAGAACATCATGATCGCCGAGAGCGGCGAGGCCAAGGTGCTGGACTTCGGCATCGCCCGGCTGCTCACCCAGTCGGGCAGCGGGCTCACCTCCACCGGCGTCGTCATCGGCACCCCGCCCTACCTGGCGCCCGAGTGCTGGGCCGGCGACACCATCGACGGCCGGGCCGACCTCTACGCGCTCGGTGTGGTGCTCTTCCAACTCTGCACCGGACAGCGGCCGTTCAACGCCGGATCGCCGGTCACCATGATGTACCAGCACCTGAACGACCCGCCGCCGCCGGTGCGCACCCCCTACCCGGCGCTCGCCGCCCTGATCCGCCAGCTGCTCGCCAAGAACCCGGCCGACCGGCCCGCCGACGCCGCCGAGGTGCGCCGCCGGCTGCGCGACATCCCGATCGGCCGGACCACCCCGCCCGCTCCGCCCGAGCCGCCCGAGGCGCTGCGGCTGCGGGCCGACCGGGCCTGGGAGTACGGCGTCGAGGGCCGGCCCGAGGAGGCCGTCCGGATGCTGACCGAGCTGATCCCGCGGCTCGCCCGCAGCTTCGGCCCGGCCGACCTCCGCACCCTGCGCACCTGCCACGACCTCGCCCTCTGGCTGGCCCGCGGCGGCAGCCCGGGCGCCGCCGCCGCGCTGCTGCGCGAGCTGGCCCCGGCCCTGATCGGCGAGCCGCAGGCGCACGCCGACGCCCTGCGCGACCTGGACCGCTGGGAGCGCGAGCGCGACGTGACCGGTCCCGGCCCGGCCCGGGCGCCGTCCCTGGACCAGCTCCTCGCCGGCGACCCGCAGCGCGCCTGACGCCCCGGCGCCGCTCGGACCGCCGGACCCGGACACCGCCCGCCCCGGCGGTGCGGCGAGCCGGTGCGGGGCGTCGGTGGCGCCTCGGGCCCTACCCGCGCGCCCGCCGCGCCGCCGGCCTCGCCCGCCCGTCCCCGCTGCTCAGCCGCGTGTCCACCTGCGGGCACCGGGCCGTTCGCCCACGGCGGAGCCGTACGGGGGTGCGGCGCGGGGCTGTCAACCGTACGGGCACCCGATTCGGCGCCGTCCCGGCTTGTGGGAATTGATAGGAATTCGCCGAGCTGGACTGTCTGGTTCGCAGGTGGCAGACGTTGATATACCTCGCAACAAGAGTCCGGTGCGGTGTGTGCGGCCGCTCCGGCGAGCTGAGACGAAAGTGGTGGTGACGCTCAGATGAAGCTCCTCCGTGTCGGACCACCGGGCGCCGAGCGCCCGATCGCGCTGGGCCAGGACGGCACCGCGTACGACCTCTCCCAGCGGGCCCGGGACATCGACGGTGCCTTCCTGTCCGGGCTCGACCCGGTCGCGCTGGCCCGCGACGCGGCCGCCGGCCTGCTGCCGGTGACCGACATCGCCGGGCAGCGGGTCGGCGCTCCGGTCGTCCGGCCGGGCAAGGTGGTCGGGATCGGGCTCAACTACCGGGACCACGCCGTCGAGGCCGGTGCGGCGATCCCGGACGAGCCGGTGATCTTCCTCAAGCCCAGCAACACCGTGGTCGGCCCGTACGACGAGGTGCTGGTGCCCCGCGGCGGCGAGAAGACCGACTACGAGGCCGAGCTGGCGATCGTGATCGGCCGCACCGCCCGGTACCTGGCCGGTCACCGGGAGGCGGCGGAGGTCGTCGCCGGCTACACGATCGCCAACGACGTCACCGAGCGGGCCTTCCAGTTCGAGCGCGGCGGCCAGTGGGACAAGGGCAAGTCGGCGGAGACCTTCACCCCGCTCGGCCCCTGGCTGGTCACCGCCGACGAGGTCGCCGACCCGCAGCGGCTGTCGCTGCGCCTGTGGGTCAACGGGGAGCTGCGGCAGGACGGCTCCACCGCGCAGATGATCTTCCCGGTGCTGGAGATCGTCCGGTACGTCAGCCAGTTCATGGTGCTGGAGCCGGGCGACGTGATCGTCACCGGTACTCCGGCCGGCGTCACCCTGGGCCACCCGGGCACCCCGTTCCTGACCCCCGGGGACATCGTGGAGATCGAGATCGACGGGCTGGGCCGCCAGCGTCAGGTGCTCGGCAAGGCCTGACCCCGGGGCGGCTCCGATCCCGACCCCGGGCACGGGGGTCGGGTCGGTTCCTCGCAGGCCCGTCGGTTCCTCGCAGGCCCGTCGGTCCCCGGAGACGGTTCGGTTCCCCGGGCGGTTCGGTTCCCCGGGTGGTTCGGGCCCCGGGTGGTTCGGGCCCCGCCGGGCGGGCGCCCCGCCTCAGCCGCCGAGTGCCTCCCGCAGCCGCGCGGCCCGTGGTGCGTCCGGGCCCTCCAGCGCCAGCAGCGTGGTCAGGACCTGCGCCGTCTGCGGATCGTGCAGCGCCGTCGCCGCGGCCATCGCCATGAACTGGTCCACCAGCAGCTCCCGAAGCTCGCCCACCGGCAGCACCCGGCCCTCGTCCAGCCAGCTCAGCGAGGCGCCCTCGACCACCGCGATCCACGAGCGCACCAACAGCGTCAGCCGCGGTCCGGCCTCGCGGACGCCGAGGTGGCGCAGGGTCCGCTTGAGCGCTGCCCGCCGGACGTCGTCCACCATCGCCGAGGTGCGCTGCGTCTCCACCACCGAGCCGCCGCGCAGCAGGGCCGAGTAGCCGGCGTCGTGCTCGGCCACGAAGGCGAAGTAGCTCTCCAGCACGGCGGCCAGCTGCTCGGTCGGGGTGCCGGCCAGCGGCACCGTAAACCGGCTGGTGAGCTCCTGCGCCGCGGTGCGCAGTGCCGCCTCGTACAACTGCTGCTTGCCGCCCGCGAAGTACCGGTACACCAGCGGCCGGGAGGCCCCGGCGGCCTCCGCCACGTCGTCCAGGCTCACCTCGTCCGGCGGCCGGGAGGCGAACAGCTCCAGCGCCACCGCGATCAGCTGCTCCCGTCGCTGCTGCACCGGCAGCCGCCGGTACCCGCTACGCCGCGGACGGGCCTCGGGGGAGGGTGGGACGGGCGCTGAGCTGGCTTCCATGGCGGTCAGCGTAATGGGCGCCGGTCCGATCGGATCCTTGCCTGCACCGATCTTCCCGAACGGATGTTTGTGGCGGGGCCGGCCCGCCACCGGCGGGTCAGCGGGCCCGCGGCGGACGGGCCGCCGACGATGGGACGGATCGCCGTCGCTTCGAGGAGGGCCACCGGATGGCGCAGGCAGAGCAGTGGACGGCCGCCGTGCGCCGGGTGCCGGGGGCGGTCCTGGGGTGGATCCGGTCGGCGCCCGGGACGTACCTGTGGCTGCTGCTCCTGGCGGTCACCAGCTTCGTGGTGGCGCGGATGGACCCGGCGAACCTGGACTGGTTCCTGGCCGCCCGCTCGACCAACCTGGACAACCTGCGCTCGGACCCGGTGCACGTCCTGGTGGCCAGCGCGCTCTGGACGGAGCAGTCGAGCTTCCTCCTCTACTTCGTGCTGTTCAACCTCTTCCACGCCAACGCCGAGCGCTGGCTGGGCACCCTGCGCTGGTTCACGGTGGCCGCCACCGCGCACGTGCTGGCCACCCTGGTCAGCGAAGGGGTGGTCGCCCGGGGCATCCTGAGCGGCCGGCTGCAGGAGAGCCTGGCCGGCACGGTGGACGTCGGTGTCTCGTACGCGCTGGCCGGGGTGGTCGCCGTGCTGACGTACCGGTTCGCCGGCCGCTGGCGCCTGCTGTACGGGGGCGGCGTGCTGGTCTTCTACCTGGTACCGCTGGTCACTTCGCACACCTTCACGGACCTCGGACACTTCTGCGCGGTGCTGATCGGCCTCTGCTTCTTCCGCTTCGCCCGCGGCCGGCCCACCTGGGACCCGGGCCTGCTGCTCAGGCGCCGGCGGGGGCGCCGGGCGGGCGCCTGAAATGGCCGGTCCATGCCACAGGGTAGGGGCTTGCAATCGGCTCGGGCCGCGAAATGATGTCCGGATGGTTGAAGAACTGATCAGCTCCGACGGCACCACCCCGCGCCGTATTGCCGACGACTACGTGCAGGCCCTTGCCGAGCTCGACCCGCTGACCGCGGTGTACCTGGGGCTCAACCTCGAGGACGACCGCCTTCCCGACCTCTCCCCGGCCGGTGACGAGGCGATCGCCGAGCTCGGCCGCCGCACGCTCGCCCGGCTCTCGGACGCGGAGCGTGCCGGAGCTGCCGAGGACGAGGCCGAGCGCCGCTGCGCCCGGCTGCTGCGTGAGCGGCTCACCGCCGGACTCGCCGTCCACGACGCGGGGGAGGGCTTCCGCGCGGTTCGCAACCTGGGCTCGCCGGTCCACCACGTGCGTGAGGTCTTCACCCTGATGCCCGCCGACACCGAGCAGCAGTGGGAGGTGATCGGCCGCCGGCTGGCCCGGGTGCCCGTCGCGCTGGAGCAGTACCGGGAGACCCTCGCCGCGGGCGTCGGGCGCGGCCTGCTCTCCGGCCCGCGCCAGGTGGCCACCGTGGTCGAGCAGCTCGGCGAGTGGCTGGAGGGGGACGTGGCCGGCTGGTTCGGCACGTTCGTCCGGCAGGCGCCCGAGGGCCTGCGCGCCGGCCTGGCCGAGCCCGCCGCGGCCGCCGCCGACGCGGTGGCCGGCCTGCGCGACTGGCTGCGCGACGTCTACGCCCCGGCCGCCGCCGGCACCCCCGACACCGCCGGGCGCGAGCGCTACGGCCGCTGGGTGCGCTACTGGACCGGCGCCGACCTCGACCTGGACGAGGCGTACGGCTGGGCCTGGCAGGAGTTCCACGGCCTGCTCGCGCAGATGGAGGCGGAGGCGGAGAAGGTGCTCCCCGGCTCCACCCCGATGGAGGCGATGAAGTGGCTGGAGACCGACGGCCCCGCCGTCCAGGGCGCCGAGCCCGCGCGTGAGTACCTCCAGGGGCTGATGGACGGGGCGATCCGCGACCTCCAGGGCACCCACTTCGACCTCGCGGAGCCGGTCACCCGGGTCGAGTCGAGGATCGCCCCGGCGGGCAGTGCCGCCGCGCCGTACTACACCTCCCCCTCGCTGGACTTCAGCCGCCCGGGGCGGACCTGGCTGCCGACCATCGGCCGGGACCGCTTCCCGGTCTGGGACCTCGTCTCCACCTGGTACCACGAGGGCGTTCCCGGCCACCACCTCCAGCTCGCGCAGTGGAACTACGTCGCCGACCGGCTCTCCACCTACCAGGTCAGCATCGGCGGGGTGAGCGCCAACGTGGAGGGCTGGGCGCTGTACGCCGAACGCCTGATGGACGAGCTGGGCTACCTCACCGACCCGGGCCACCGGCTCGGCTACCTCAACGCCCAGATGATGCGCGCGCTGCGGGTGATCGTCGACATCGGCATGCACGCCGGGCTGGACTTCCCCGCCGACTCCCCGTACCGGCCGGGCGAGCCCGTCCTGCCGGACGCGGCGCGGGAGTTCTTCGGCCGGTACTGCGGGCTGTCGACGGAGGTCCTGGACAGCGAGCTGGTCCGCTACCTGGGCATGCCCGGCCAGGCGATCGGCTACAAGCTGGGCGAGCGGGCCTGGCTGCGCGGCCGGGCGGCGGCCCGCGCGGCCCACGAGGCGCGCGGCGAGGAGTTCGACCTCAAGGCCTGGCACATGGCGGCGCTCTCGCAGGGCTCGCTGGGCCTGGACGACCTGGTCGCGGAGCTGGCCGCGCTGTAGCGGGGCCACCGGTGCCGGCCGCGGCCGACGGCGTCGCGGCGGGCCCCCGGGTGGCACGGGCAACCCGGGGGCCCGCGCGTCCCCGCGGCTGCTCCGCGGCCTTCCGCACCGCCGGTGGCCCCGGTCCGCGGTCCTGGTCCTGCGGTCCCGGGGCCCTGGTTCATTGGTCCCAATTCGTACGATTTGGTGAGCTTTTTCCTTGCCATTCGCCGCGCGGAGAGTTTGGCTTGAAGGCGACTGCGTGACCTCTCCGAACCCCTGCGGAAGGCTCCCCCAGTGTCTGCCCAACCTGCCACCGGACCCAAGGCGGCGGACAGTCGTCGCTGGTGGGCATTGGCGGTCATCGCCATCGCCCAGCTGATGATCGTCCTCGACATCACCATCGTGAACATCGCCCTGCCCTCGGCCCAGAAGGACCTCGGGATCTCCGACGCCAACCGGCAGTGGGTGATCACCGCCTACACGCTGGCCTTCGGTGGCCTGCTGCTCCTCGGCGGCCGGCTCGGCGACCTCTTCGGCCGCAAGCGCGTCTTCATCGTCGGCCTGCTCGGCTTCGCCCTCGCCTCCGCGCTCGGCGGCGGCGCCACCGGGTCGACGATGCTGTTCGCGGCCCGCGCCCTCCAGGGCGCGTTCGGCGCCCTGCTCGCCCCGTCGGCCCTGGGCCTGCTGTCCACGACCTTCAGCGATCCACGCGAACGAAGTACGGCCTTCGGCATCTTCGGTGCGATCGCCGGCGGCGGCGCCGCGATCGGCCTGCTCCTGGGCGGCCTGCTGACCGAGTACCTGAACTGGCGCTGGTGCCTGTTCGTGAACACCCCGATCGCCATCGTGACGGCCTTCGCGGCCTACTCGATCCTCACCTCGGACCACGTCGCCAAGGGCCGTCGGGTCAAACTCGACCTGCCCGGCGCGTTCCTGGGCTGCGGCGGCCTGCTCGCCATCGTCTTCGGCACCTCCGAGGCGGTCAGCCGGGGCTGGATCGACTGGCTGGTGCTGGGCTCGCTGGGGCTCGGCGCGCTCCTGCTGGTGGTCTTCGTCCTGGTGGAGCGGCGCACCGATCACGCGCTGCTGCCGCTGCACATCGTGGGCGAGCGCAACCGCGGCGGCGCCGCACTGTCCGTCGGCCTGGCCATGGTCGGCATGTTCGGCCTGTTCCTGTTCCTCACCTACTACCTGCAGGTGATCAAGCACTTCTCGCCGGTGATGTCCGGCGTCTCCTTCCTGCCGATGACGGCCGCCATCGTGATCAGTTCGACCGGCTTCGCGGCCCGGCTGATGACCAGGGTGCCGTCCCGCAACCTGATCGGGCCCGGACTGCTGCTCGCCGCGGGCGCCATGGCCTGGCTGACCCAGATGAAGGTCGACAGCCCGTGGGCCGGCATGGTGCTGCCCGCCGAACTGCTGCTCGGCTTCGGCATGGGCCTGGTGTTCATGCCGGCGATGAGCCTGGCCACCCTGGGCGTCGCCCCGAACGAGGCCGGCGCCGCGTCGGCCACCATCAACTCGGCCCAGCAGGTCGGCGGTTCCGTCGGTACCGCGCTGCTGAACACGATCGCGGCCAGTGCCACCGCGACGTATCTGGCGACCAGGATCGCCGGCAATCCCCAGGTGCAGGCGCAGGGTGCGGTGCACGGGTACGTGGTCGCGACCTGGGTGGCGATGGGCATCCTGCTGGCGGCCGCGCTGATCGCCTTCCTGATGATCAACCACCGCCCGGCGCCCGGCGAGGCCACCGGGGAGGCCGTCCCCGGAGCGGCGACGGCCGAAGCGGGTGCGCAGACGGGTGCGGGGGCGGTGACGCCGAGCGGGAGGCAGCGCGCCTCCTGACCCCCGAATCCTGAAACTTGCCGCAAGGTCTTGCAGTCAACCTCCGGCGCCTGCTTGACTCCTGGCCACCACCAGGGAGTCAAGGAGGCGCCGCCGTGTCGGAGTCCGAGTCGTCCGGCCCGTCGGGGCCAACGTTCGACCTGCTCGTCGTCGGCGGGGCCGGCATCGACACCGTCGTCCGGGTCGACCGGCTGGAAGTCCCGGACGCCGACTCGCAGTCCGTGGGGCCGGTCCGCGACTACGTCGCCCACACCGGCAACGGCGTCGCCCTCGGCGCCCACCGCCTCGGGCTGCGCACGGCCTTCCTCGACTACCTCGGGGACGACCCGCAGGCCGAGCTGATCCTCGCCGAGTACGCCCGCCAGGGGCTGCCGTTCGCCCACCTGGTCTCGCCGCACGGCACCCCGCGCGCGGTCAACCTGGTCGACGCCGCCGGCCGGCGCTTCTCCTTCTACGACGGCCGCCACCCCGCCGACCTGCGCCTGCCGCGCGCGTTCTACCTGCCGTACGTGGAGCGCAGCCGGCACGTCCACCTCTCCATCACCGGCCACAACCGCGACATGTACCCGGACCTGCACCGGCTCGGCCGCACCAGCTCCACCGACCTGCACGACTGGGACGGCCGCAACCCCCACCACCGGGACTACGCGCTCGGCTCCGACCTGGTCTTCCTCTCGGTGGCCGGCTGCCGGGGCCGCCACGCGGAGGTGATGGGCGCGATCCTCGCCGAGGGCCGGGCCACCGCCGTGATCGCCACCGCGGGGGCCGGGGGCTGCCACCTGCTCACCCGGGACGCCCCGCTCCGGCACCTGCCCGCCGTCGACCCGGGCCGCCCGGTCGTCGACACCAACGGCGCGGGGGACGCCTTCGTCACCGGATTCCTCTACGCCTGGTTCCGCGGCCGGTCGCTGCCGGACTGCGCCCGCGCGGGCTCGGTGGCCGGGGCGTTCGCCTGCACCGCGGAGGGGACGCACACCGCGTTCGTCACGCCGGACGACCTGGCCGCGGTCCTGGCGGACTGACGGGCCGGGGCGGCGGGTTCGGCAGGCCGGGCCGGGGTCGGCCGGTCCGGGGCGGCGGGTTCCGACGGCGGATTTCTCATCCACCTCCCAGCCGGGCATCACAGCCCTCCCAGCTCCCTGGGCCATAGTCGGACCGTACTCGCACCGACACCCAGGTCAGGAGCCGACGAGGTATGGGCCAGCACCGCCGCCGCCAGCGCCGCCGCCGCTTGCTGGCTCCCACCCTGTTCACCATGCTCTCGGCGCTCACCGTGGCGGCCGTCGTCGCGGGCACGCACAGCGTGACCTCGGAGGCGACGGCGGCCGGCAGCCCGTCGGTGAGCGCCCCGGCGGTCACCGCGTCATCCGCGCCGCCCTCGTCCGCGCCCTCGTCGCCCGCGTCGCCGGACGCCGTGCTCCAGGCGGCGGCGCCCACCGAGACCCCCTCCGCCGACGCCGACGGCCCGGCCGCCACCGACGCCCCCACGGGCCCGGCCACCGCCACCCCCACGGCCACACCCCCGGTCGCCCTCGGCACCACGGCGGTGGCCCCGGTCACCCCCGAATCCACCACCGTCGGTGCCCTGTTCAGCGGCGCGGTCGCGGCCGGCAACCACTTCTGCACCGCGAGCGTGCTGCACAGCACGACCGGCAACCTGCTGCTCACCGCCGCCCACTGCCTGAGCAGCACCGCCGGCGTCACCTTCGCCCCCGGCTACCGTGACGGCACCGCGCCGTACGGCACCTGGCGGGTCACCGCGATCCACACCACCACCGGCTGGTCCCGGGACGGCGACCAGGACGAGGACTTCGCCATCCTGGAGACCGCGTCCAACGGCGGCCGCCGGATCGAGGACGTGGTCGGCGCCAACCAGCTCGGCACCGACGAGCCGTTCGGCGCCACCGTCCGCCTCTACGGCTACCCCGGTGGCACCGAGGACCCGGTCCTGTGCACCAACACCACCGGCCGCCAGAGCGCCTACCAGCGCGTCGTCGACTGCCCCGACTATCCGGGCGGCACCAGCGGCGGCCCCTGGATCAGCACCACCACCGGCCACGTCGTCGGCGCCATCGGCGGCTACCAGCAGGGCGGCGACAGCCCCGACACCTCCTACAGCGCCTACTTCGACCACACCATCGCGGCCCTCTACAAGGAGGCGGTGGAAGCGGCCTCCTGAGCGATCGCCGGATATCGGTTCGATCGGCGTCGTGCCACGTGGAAAACTCTCCGTCGACGATCCACACCACCGGAGAGCCCACTCGTGACCACTTCCCGTACCACCGCCCTGACGATCGCCGCGACGGCCCTGGCCCTCGTCACCGTGGCGGGGTGCAACGACGACACCGGTTCGGCGGCCCAGCCGGCCCCGACCTCGGCCGCCGCGTCCTCCTCCCCGACCGCCTCCGCCGCGGCCACCTCACCGGCGGCCGCCACCACCGCCCCCGCCCCCGCGACGCCGGCCGCCGCCACGCCCGCCACCGGCGGCGCGTTCGACCCCGAGCAGGCCCTGGCCGGCGCCGACAAGGCGCCCTACGCGGTCTCCACGGCCATGACGACCGAGAGCGGCGGGGTGACGCTGTCGACCGTCAAGGGCCGCAACAACCTCAACACCGCCTGGACCGGCCGGATGGAGATGCGCACCACCGCCCCCGGCGTGGCCGAGCCGATCCTGTGGATCGAGAGCCTGACGACGGCGGACGCCAGCTACATGCGCGACCTGTCCACGCCGGGCGACGCGTGGGTCAAGATGCCGCGCTCCACCGACAACGCGGCCACCGACTACACCGACTACGCCAAGCTGCTGCTGGCCTCCGGCCCCGGCGCCCGCAAGGGCATGGAGACGCGCGACGGCGTCGCCGCCTACCACCTCGCCGGCCACATCGACATCGAGCAGCTGAGCACCGTCGACCCGCGGACGTACAAGTCGATGAAGGCGAAGGGCAGCACCGGCTTCGAGTTCGACCAGTGGATCGACGCCAAGGGCCGCACCGTCTACGTCGAGCAGCAGGTCGAGATGAAGGGCGTCAAGGCGGTCAACAAGGTGACCTTCTCCGACTTCGGCCCGGCCGAGACCTTCACCGCCCCGATCGCCGGCTGACCACGGGTCGCCCGCGGGTCCGGGGCCGCCGTCCCGTCAGGGGCGGGGGCCCCTGGCCCTGCCGCCCGGCCCGCCGCCGACATGACGAAGGCCCAGATCCGTGGATGAACTCCACTGACCTGGGCCTGTCTTGCACTTCTCGCGAAGTGCCCCCGGCAGGATTCGAACCTGCGCACCCGCCTCCGGAGGGCGGTGCTCTATCCCCTGAGCTACGGGGGCCTGCTTGGTGTTGTCGTCGCGTTCGCTTCGACGTGGAGAACATTACCAGGCCCGGGGCGTGCTCCGTGCACGGGTTTCGGGCAGCGGCCCGGCGGCGGGGGAGCGGAAGTCGGGAAAGGCCGGACGGGGCGGCGGGCGCGCCGATACCCTCGGTGAGGTGTCGGGAGTGTCCGGGCGGGTCCTCGTGGTGGACGACAGCGAGGTGATCCGCCAGCTGATCAGGGTCAACCTGGAGCTCGAAGGCTTCGAGGTGGTGACCGCCGCCGACGGCGCCGAGTGCCTGGAGGTGGTCCGCCGGGTGCGGCCGGACGTGGTGACGCTGGACGTCGTGATGCCGCGGCTGGACGGTCTGCGGACGGCGGCCCGGCTGCGGGCGGCACCGGGGACGAGCGGGCTGCCGATCGCGATCGTCAGCGCCTGCACGCCGGCCGACCTGGATCTCGGGGACGCGGTCGGGGTGGACGGGTACCTGGGCAAGCCCTTCGACCCGGCGGATCTGGTGGCGCTGGTGTGGCGGTTGATGACCCGGGCGGCGAGGCCCGACGGGTTTCGCCCTGAGCGAACAGAGCGCACGGATCGCGGCTGAGCACGGCGCGCGGGCGTCTCAACCGGCAAACCGGGTGGCGAGCGGGTACCCCGTCTCGCCTACGCTTGGCGTCGTGACCCCCGCAGAGCTTTCCCAGGCAGTCCAGGCCGCAGTGAGCGCCGCCGTCGAGGCGGGCGAGCTGGCCGTCGCCGTGCCCGAGCACGTGACGGTCGAGCGGCCCAAGAACAGGGACCACGGCGACTACGCGACCAACGTGGCCCTCCAGCTCGCGAAGCCGGCCGGCAAGCCGCCGCGAGCCGTGGCCGACCTGGTGGCCGCCCGCCTGCGTGAGCTGCCCGGGGTCGCCGGGGTCGACATCGCCGGACCGGGCTTCCTGAACATCAAGCTCGACGCCGCCACCCAGGGCGAGCTGGCGCGCAACATCGTCGAGGCGGGCGAGGCCTACGGCCGCAACGAGGCGCTCAAGGGCCTGCGGATCAACCTGGAGTTCGTCTCCGCCAACCCGACCGGCCCGATCCACATCGGCGGCGTCCGCTGGGCCGCCGTCGGCGACTCGCTGGCGCGCGTGCTGCGGGCCTCCGGGGCCGACGTCACCACCGAGTACTACCTGAACGACGCCGGCGTGCAGATCTCCAAGTTCGCCGGCTCGCTGAAGGCCGCCGCGAACGGGCAGCCCGTCCCGGCCGACGGCTACGTCGGCGAGTACATCGTCGACATCGCCAAGGCGATCGTGGACGGCGTCCCGGGCGTGCTCGACCTGCCCGAGGACGAGCAGCTGCAGGCCTTCCGCACCGAGGGCCTCAAGCTCATGGTGGCCGAGATCCAGCGCTCCATGGAGGAGTTCGGCACCCACTTCGACGTCTGGTTCTCGGAGAAGTCGCTGCACGACTCCGGTGCCGTCGAGAAGGCCATCGAGCGGCTGCGCGAGCAGGGCCACGTCTTCGACCAGGACGGCGCGATCTGGCTGCGCACCACCGACTTCGGTGACGACAAGGACCGCGTCCTGGTCAAGGCGGACGGCGAGACCACCTACTTCGCCGCCGACGCCGCGTACTACCTCTCCAAGCGGGACCGCGGCTCCGAGGTCTCGCTGTACATGCTGGGCGCTGACCACCACGGCTACGTCAACCGCCTCAAGGCCATCGCGGCCTGCGCGGGCGACGACATGAACCGCAACATCGAGGTCAAGATCGGCCAGTTCGTGAAGATGCTTCGCGACGGCGAAGAGGTCCGCATGTCCAAGCGGGCCGGCAACATCATCACGATCGACGACGTGGTCGACTGGATCGGCGTGGACGCCGCCCGCTACACGCTGGCGCGCTCCTCCACCGACTCCACCATCACGCTCGACATCAACGTGCTGACCAGCCAGACCAACGAGAACCCGGTCTTCTACGTCCAGTACGCGCACACGCGGATGTGCGGCGTCCAGCGCAAGGCCGCCGAGCTCGGCATCACCAAGGCGCAGGACTTCAAACCGGAGCTGCTCTCGACCGAGTGGGAGTCCGACCTGCTGGGCCAGCTCGGCGAGTTCCCCCGGGTGCTGGCCAAGGCCGGCGAGCTGCGCGAGCCGCACCACGTCGCGCGCTACCTGGAGGAGGTCGCGCGTGACTACCACCGGTTCTACGACAACTGCCAGATCCTGCCCAAGGGCGACGAGGAGGTCACGGACCTCACGCACGCCCGGCTCTGGCTCGCCGACGCGACGCGCACGGTGATCGCCAACGGCCTCACGCTCCTGGGCGTGACGGCGCCCGAGCGGATGTAGGACCACCCCCAAGCGCACAGCGGGGGCGGCGGACGGTCAATGAGGACCGTCGCCGCCCCTCGCCATAAGCCAAGGAAGTAAGCAGAGATGAGCCGCTCCGCACACCCCGCAGGCCCCCGTCACGGCGACGTGCTGCCCGAGGGTCACTACCAGGCGCCGCCGAGCGACCTGAACGCGCTCGACCCCAAGGTCTGGTCGAAGACCGTCGCCCGCGGTGCCGACGGCGTGGTCACCGTCGGCGGCCTCGACGTCCGCCGGATCGCCGCCGAGTTCGGCACCCCGGCCTACGTCATGGACGAGGACGACTTCCGCACCCGGGCGCGCGCCTGGCGCGAGGCCTTCGGCGCCGACGCGGACGTCTACTACGCGGGCAAGGCCTTCCTCTCCAAGGCGGTCGTGCGCTGGCTGCACGAGGAGGGGCTGAACCTCGACGTCTGCAGCCCGGGCGAGCTGGCGGTGGCGCTGGCCGCCGGGATGCCCGCCGAGCGGATCGCGCTGCACGGCAACAACAAGACCGTCCACGAGCTGGAGCAGGCCGTGAAGGCGGGCGTCGGGCACATCGTGCTCGACTCCTACGAGGAGATCGGGCGCCTCGCCGCGATCGCCGCCGGCCAGGGCGTCCGCCAGCCGGTGCTGATCCGGATCACGGTCGGCGTCGAGGCGCACACCCACGAGTTCATCGCCACCGCGCACGAGGACCAGAAGTTCGGCCTGTCGCTGAACGGCGGCGCGGCCGCCGAGGCGGTCCGCCGGGTCCTCGCCCACGGCGCGAGCCTGGAGCTGCGCGGCATCCACTCGCACATCGGCTCGCAGATCTTCGACACGGCCGGCTTCGAGGTCGCCGCCCGCCGGGTGGTCGGCCTGCTCGCCGAGATCCGCGACGAGCACGGCGTCGAGCTGCCCGAGATCGACCTCGGTGGCGGCCTCGGCATCGCCTACACCAGCGAGGACGACCCGCGCGAGCCGGCCGAGATCGCCGCCGCGCTGGCCGAGATCGTCCGCCGCGAGTGCGCCGCCGCGAACCTGAGCGCCCCGCGGCTCTCCGTCGAGCCCGGCCGCGCGATCGTCGGCCCGACGGCCTTCACGCTGTACGAGGTGGGCACCGTCAAGCCGCTGGAGGGCCTGCGCACGTATGTCAGCGTGGACGGCGGCATGTCCGACAACATCCGCACCGCGCTCTACGACGCGGAGTACTCGGTGGCCCTGGTGTCGCGCGAGAGCGACGCCGAGCCGATGCTGGTCCGAGTGGTCGGCAAGCACTGCGAGTCCGGCGACATCGTCGTCCGGGACGCCTTCCTGCCGGCCGACCTGGCCCCGGGCGACCTGGTCGCGGTGCCCGCCACCGGCGCCTACTGCCGCTCGATGGCGAGCAACTACAACCACGCCCTGAAGCCTCCCGTGCTGGCCGTCAAGGACGGTTCGGCCCGGGTGATCGTCCGGCGCGAGACGGAGGAGGATCTCCTGCGTCTCGATATCGGATGACGAAATTCTTGTCTCAGATCATGGAACGACCGTAGATCCGTACGGAAAGTCCCGGAGACTGGTACAGACCGAAGCTCCGGCGGATCCCCGAAATACCGCCGGAAACCGAAGCACGAAGAATGCAGAGCGGAGTCGGATGATGCGTACGCGGCCGCTGAAGGTGGCGTTGCTGGGCTGTGGTGTGGTGGGCTCCGAGGTGGCGCGCATCATGACGACAGACGCCGCCGACCTCGCCGCGCGCATCGGCGCGCCGGTCGAGCTCGCCGGCATCGCGGTCCGGCGGGCCGGGCGGGAGCGCCCGGGTGTGCCCGGGCACCTGATCACGACCGATGCCGAGGCCCTGGTCAACCGGGGCGACATCGATGTGGTCATCGAGGTGGTGGGCGGTATCGAGCCCTCCAAACAGCACATCCTGTCGGCGTTCCGCAACGGCGCCTCGGTGGTCAGCGCCAACAAGGCGCTGCTCGCCCAGGACGGCACCGAGCTGCACGCCGCGGCCGCCGAGGCCGGGGTGGACCTCTACTACGAGGCCGCGGTGGCCGGCGCGATCCCGCTGATCCGCCCGCTGCGCGAGTCCCTCGCCGGCGACAAGGTCAACCGGGTGCTCGGGATCGTCAACGGCACCACCAACTTCATCCTCGACAAGATGGACAGCACCGGTGCCGGCTACTCGGAGGCGCTGGAGGAGGCCACCGCGCTCGGTTACGCCGAGGCGGACCCGACGGCCGACGTGGAGGGCTTCGACGCCGCCGCCAAGGCCGCGATCCTGGCCGGCATCGCGTTCCACACCAAGGTCACCGCGGCGGACGTCTACCGCGAGGGCCTGACCGAGGTGACCGCCGCCGACATCGCCTCCGCCAAGCAGATGGGCTGCGTGGTCAAGCTGCTCGCGATCTGCGAGCGGGCCGCGGACGGCGCGTCCGTCACCGCGCGGGTCCACCCGGCGATGATCCCGCTCTCGCACCCGCTGGCCTCCGTCCGCGGGGCGTACAACGCGGTGTTCGTGGAGGCCGAGGCGGCCGGCCGGCTGATGTTCTACGGCCCGGGCGCCGGCGGCGCGCCGACCGCCTCGGCGGTCCTCGGCGACCTCGTCGCGGTCTGCCGCAACAAGCTCGCCGGCGCCACCGGTCCGGGCGACTCGGTGTACACCCGGCTGCCGGCCAAGCCGATGGACGAGGTCGTCACCCGGTACCACGTGAGCCTGGACGTGGACGACCGCGCGGGCGTGCTCGCCCAGGTGGCGTCCACCTTCGCCGAGCACGGCGTCTCCATCGACACCGTGCGCCAGCAGGGCCGCGACGGCGACGCCTCGCTCGTCGTGGTCACCCACCGTGCCACCGACGCCGCCCTGTCGGCGACGGTCGACAAGCTCCGCGCGCTGGACAGCGTGCGGGACGTGGCCAGCATCATGCGGGTCGAAGGGGAGTAGGAAGAGCCATGAACGACGTGATCGCGGGCCGCCCCGAGCCGAAGGGTGCGCCGGTGCCGGAAGCGACGAGTGGGCGGTCGGCGGCGCACACCCACCAGTGGCGCGGGCTGATCGAGGAGTACCGTGACCGCCTGCCGGTCAGCGACACCACGCCGGTGGTCACCCTGCTGGAGGGCGGCACGCCGCTGGTCCCCGCCCAGGTGCTCTCCGAGCGCACCGGCTGCGAGGTCTACCTCAAGGTCGAGGGCGCCAACCCCACCGGGTCCTTCAAGGACCGCGGTATGACGATGGCCATCTCCAAGGCGAAGGAGGACGGCGCCCAGGCCGTCATCTGCGCCTCCACCGGCAACACCTCGGCCTCCGCCGCCGCCTACGCGGTGCGCGCCGGGATGGTGTCGGCGGTGCTGGTGCCGCAGGGCAAGATCGCGCTCGGCAAGATGGGCCAGGCGCTGGTCCACGGCGCCAAGATCCTTCAGGTGGACGGGAACTTCGACGACTGCCTCACCCTTGCGCGTGAACTGTCCGAGAAGTACCCGGTGGCGCTGGTCAACTCGGTGAACCCGGTGCGGATCGAGGGTCAGAAGACCGCCGCCTTCGAGATCGTGGACATGCTCGGCGACGCGCCGGACATCCACGTCCTCCCGGTCGGCAACGCGGGCAACATCACCGCGTACTGGAAGGGCTACCGCGAGTACGCCACCGACGGGCTGGCCGCCCGGACGCCGCGGATGTGGGGCTTCCAGGCCGCCGGCTCGGCCCCGATCGTGGACGGCGCGCCGGTGCTCAAGCCGCAGACCATCGCCACCGCGATCCGGATCGGCAACCCCGCCTCCTGGGACTACGCGCTCGCCGCGCGGGACGAGTCGGGCGGCCTCATCGACAAGGTGACGGACCGTCAGATCCTGTCCGCCTACCGGCTGTTGGCCGCGCAGGAGGGCGTCTTCGTGGAGCCCGCCTCGGCCGCCTCGGTGGCCGGTCTGCTGGCCAAGGCGGAGGCCGGCCTGGTCGACCCGGGCCAGCGGATCGTCTGCACGGTGACCGGCAACGGCCTCAAGGACCCGGACTGGGCGGTGGCCGGCGCGCCGCAGCCGCAGATCGTCCCGATCGACCCGGAGGCCGCGGCCCAGCGCCTCGGCCTGCTCGACTGACCGGATTCCGCCCCCCGGGCCGACCCTTTCGGGGGTCGGCCCGCGGCCGTTCTCCGCTGACACTTTTGTGTCAATTCCGGCGCTCATTCCGGTGCCATTCCGGCATGAATTCCGGCCAGAACCGGCAACACACCAGATCGAAGGCCCACGGGGTGTACCACTGTGGAACCTCTCTTCGATACTCTGGGTTCGGCCGTGTGGCACATGCCCCGGGTCCGACCCGTCCACGGGTCGCGCCGACGACTGTGACCGCCCGCCCCGATCGGGGCCCGCGGCCCCCTCCCACCCTCGCACCGACGCGCTTCGCGCCGCCCGATTTCCCCAGGAGAGTCCACCGCATGGCCGGTCCTGCGTTCCGTGCCGCCGCCGTCCGGGTCCGGGTTCCCGCGACCAGCGCCAACCTCGGCCCTGGCTTCGACGCCTTCGGACTCGCGCTGGGTCTGTACGACGACGTGGTCGTCCGGGTCGCCGACTCCGGGCTCTCCGTCGACATCGCCGGTGAGGGCGCCGAGACCCTCGCCCGCGACGAGCGCCACCTGGTGGTCCGCGCGATGCGCGCCGCCTTCGACCGGCTCGGCGGCCAGCCGCGCGGCCTCGAAGTGGTCTGCGCCAACCGGATACCGCACGGCCGCGGCCTGGGCTCCTCGTCCGCCGCGATCGTCGCCGGCATCGTGGCCGCCCGTGCCGTCACCATCGGCGGCCCGTCCGCGCTGGACGACGACGCGCTGCTGGCCCTCGCCTCCGAGCTGGAGGGCCACCCCGACAACGTCGCGGCCTGCCTGCGCGGCAACTTCACGGTGGCCTGGACGGACGAGGAGTCGGCCAAGGCCGTCACCCTGGAGCCGTCCGAGCGGGTCGTCCCGGTGGTCTTCGTCCCGGCCACCGAGGTGCTCACCGAGACCGCCCGCGGGCTGCTGCCCCGGACCGTCCCGCTGGCCGACGCCGCCGTCAACGCGGGTCGCGCCGCGCTGCTGGTCGAGGCCCTGACCCGGCGGCCCGAGCTGCTGCTCGCCGCCACCGAGGACCGGCTGCACCAGGACTACCGGGCCTCCGCGATGCCGGACAGCGCCGCCCTGGTGGGTGCGCTGCGCGCGGAGGGCATCCCCGCGGTGATCTCCGGGGCCGGCCCGACCGTCCTCGCGCTCACCGACGAGGCGGGCGCCGACAAGGTGTTGGCCTTCGCCGACGACGCAGGTCAGGGCGGTCCGGTGTTCGCCGCGCACCGGCTGGAGCTCGACCGGGCCGGGGCCTCGGTGCTCCCGCTCGACGTCTGACGCACCGGTCCGGAGGCCCGGATCCGGCCGTACCGGGGCCGGACCGTCCGGACACGATTGGCAAGCGCAAGGCTGGGGAATGTCTGAGGGGGTCGGTAGTGTTAACCTCATTGCTGCACCAGGTGCCCTCCGGGGCTCGGTGCGCCGCGTCCCGATCCCAGCACTCCGCTCACGCGGAGTCCCGGCGATACACGGGGCGACGATTCTCCGGGAGCCCACCGCAGCGCGTACGCAGCCTGCCTGCGCGAAATGCGGCCGCATCCCGAAGCCGTGACGGCACCTGACTCCCACCCCGCGGCCTCCCACCTTGAGGCAAGGACGGGCGGAGCACGGGCCACCGTCACGCGACGGGGGCCCGGGATTCGCAGGCAGCGTGGGGGTACCACCCGGCCAAGGCCGGCTGGGGGAGGGTCGGCATGCGACCGTCCCACCGCGCCACTCAGCACCACCGTGCTTCACGCACCGCACCTCGCAGCTCTCCCCCGACTGGCCACCCGCCATCCGGGGGATCACCGCCTCGGACCGACGCAGTCGAGCGTTGGTCAGGACAGCACAACCGGTCGCCGAGCCAGACAGGCCGACGTCCGCTCCAGGGAAGGACCCTTAGTGAGCGACACCACCGATCTGATGGGCGCGCGCCCGGACGCCGAGGCGTCGGACGCAGCCGCCGCCCCCGCGGCCCCGGCCCGGCGCCGTCGCACCGCTGCCGCGGGCCTGGACGGCCTCGTCCTGGCCGAGCTGCAGAAGCTCGCCTCGACGCTCGGTATCAGCGGCACGGGACGCCTGCGCAAGAGCCAGCTGATCGAGGCCATCAAGGAGAAGAGCGGCGGGGACCCGCTGCTCGCCGCCGGTGCCGCGCCCGCCGCCGCTCCGGCCGCCAAGCGCGCCGCCGCCAAGGCCGACACCGCCGAGCCGGCGGAGAAGCCCGCCCGCCGGACCAAGGCCGCCCAGGCCGAGGCCCCGGCCGCCGACGAGCAGGCCCAGATCGAGATCCCGGTCCAGGCCGCCGCCGAGACCGCCGCGCCCGCCCGTACCGAGCGCACCCGCCGCCGGGCCACCTCGGCCGCCGGCGCGCCGACCGCCGACGCGGTCGCCGCCGAGGCGCCCGCCGCGGTCGCCACCGAGGCCAAGCAGGCCGAGGCCCGCCAGGCCGAGACCCGTGGCTTCGAGGGCCGCGAGGAGGGTCGCACCGAGACCCGCCGCGACCGCCGGGACCGTCGCGACCGCCGCGAGGGCGGCGAGCGCGAGGGCCGCCAGGAGGGCGGCGACGCCCAGGCCGGCCAGGACGGCGACTCCCGCGAGTCGCGCCGTGACCGCCGCAACCGCCGGGACCGTGCCGACCGTCAGGGCGGCCAGAGCCAGGGTGGCCAGAGCCAGCAGCAGGGCGGCCAGAGCGACAGCCAGCCCAGCCGCCAGAGCGGCGGTGGCCAGCAGGCCCAGCCGCAGGCGCAGCAGGGCGGCTACGACGACGACGAGTTCGGCGACGGCCGTCGCGGCCGCCGCGGTCGTTACCGCGACCGCCGGGGCCGCGGCCGCCGCGAGGGCTTCGAGGTCGGCCCCGCCGAGCCGCAGGTCGGCGACGACGACGTGCTGATCCCGGTCGCGGGCATCCTCGACATCCTCGACAACTACGCGTTCGTGCGCACCTCCGGCTACCTGCCGGGCCAGAACGACGTCTACGTCTCGCTCGCCCAGGTCCGCAAGAACGGCCTGCGCAAGGGTGACGCCATCACCGGTGCGGTGCGCCAGCCGCGCGACGGCGAGCGCCGCGAGAAGTTCAACGCCATGGTGCGGCTGGACTCCGTCAACGGCATGGACCCGGAGAGCGGCCGCGGCCGTCCCGAGTTCAACAAGCTCACCCCGCTCTACCCGCAGGAGCGGCTGCGCCTGGAGACCGACCCGGGCGTGCTGACCACCCGGATCATCGACCTGGTGTCGCCGATCGGCAAGGGCCAGCGCGGTCTGATCGTCGCGCCGCCGAAGACCGGTAAGACGATGGTGCTGCAGGCGGTCGCCAACGCGATCACCCACAACAACCCCGAGTGCCACCTGATGGTCGTCCTGGTGGACGAGCGTCCGGAGGAGGTCACCGACATGCAGCGGTCGGTGAAGGGCGAGGTCATCTCCTCGACCTTCGACCGCCCGGCCGAGGACCACACCACCGTCGCCGAGCTGGCCATCGAGCGCGCCAAGCGCCTGGTGGAGCTGGGCCACGACGTGGTGATCCTGCTGGACTCGATCACCCGTCTGGGCCGCGCCTACAACCTGGCGGCGCCGGCCTCCGGCCGCATCCTGTCCGGTGGTGTCGACTCGACCGCGCTGTACCCGCCGAAGAAGTTCTTCGGCGCCGCGCGCAACATCGAGAACGGCGGCTCGCTGACGATCCTGGCCACCGCGCTGGTCGAGACCGGCTCGCGGATGGACGAGGTCATCTTCGAGGAGTTCAAGGGCACCGGCAACATGGAGCTCAAGCTCGACCGGAAGCTCTCGGACAAGCGCATCTTCCCGGCCGTCGACGTCGACGCCTCCAGCACCCGCAAGGAGGAGATCCTGCTGGGCAGCGAGGAGTTGGCCATCGTCTGGAAGCTCCGCCGGGTGCTGCACGCGCTCGACTCGCAGCAGGCGATCGAGCTGCTGCTGGACAAGATGAAGCAGACCAAGAGCAACGCCGAGTTCCTGATGCAGATCGCCAAGACGACCCCCGGGTCCGGCGACTGACCGCATCCGAGCGGCTTGTGAGCACAGAACCCTGGTCCGCGCGAGCGGGCCAGGGTTCTCTGCTTGTTCCAGAGTTGGGACATTTGGAGTCCTTTGGATCATGTTGTCCGATTTACTCTGGATCGTATGGCCGACCACAAGAGGGTTCCGAGTCGCCGCCGCAAGGTCCTGCGCGCGGCCGCGTGTGCGTTCGCCGCGCTCGTCGTCCTCGGCGCCGGCGCGGCCGGCTACGCCTACTTCAAGCTCAACGGCAACATCAAGAGCGTCGACATCAACGCCCGGCTGGGTACGTCCCGGCCGCCGTCCGCCACCGACGGCTCGTTCAACATCCTGGTCCTGGGCTCGGATTCGCGGGCCGGCGGGAACGGCGCCCTGGCCGGCGGCGACACCGGTGACACCGCCCGCTCGGACACCGCGATGGTGGTGCACATCGACCAGGGCCACTCGCGGGCCGAGGTGGTCTCCATACCCCGGGACACCCTGGTCGACCGCCCCGACTGCACGGACGGGAGCGGCAAGGCCGCCCCGGGGGTCAAGCGTGCGATGTTCAACAGTGCGTACGAGACCGGTGGCGCCGCGTGCGCGGTCAAGACCACCGAGCAGCTCACCGGGCTGCGGATGGACCACTACGTCGAGATCGACTTCGCCGGCTTCGCCCGGGTCGTGGACGCGATCGGCGGGGCCACCGTGACCACCACCGTCCCGATCCACGACAAGGACAGCGGGCTGGACCTCCCGGCCGGCGAGCACCACCTCAACGGCGAGCAGGCGCTGGCCTTCGTCCGCACCAGGCACGGCGTCGGCGACGGCAGCGACCTGGGCCGGATCGAGCTGCAGAAGCAGATGGTCAAGTCGCTGCTCGGACAGGCCGGCGGGATCGGCCTGTTCGGCAACCCGGTCAAGCTCTGGTCGGTCGGCGACACCCTGACCCGCAGCATCACCACCGACTCGGCGCTGGCCTCGGTGAACTCCCTGGTGGGACTGGCCGAGGAACTCAAGGGCATCGGCCCGGACCAGCTCACGATGGTCACCCTGCCGGTGGTGACGGCACCCGGCGACGCCAACCGCGTGGTCGCCCAGCAGCCCCAGGCCGACCAGCTCTGGGCGGCCCTGAAGGCCGACCGGCCGCTCCCGCAGGCCCTGCTGGCCGAGCAGCCGCAGAACCCCGCCCAGACCACCCCGGCGGCCCCCACGGCGCCTCCGAAGGCCTCCGCCAAGGCCTCGGCGCGGCCCGCGGCCGGCACTGCGGCGAAGCCCGCGGCCGGCACCGCGGCGAGCCCCTCCCCGAGGCGCTAGGCCCGCTCCGGCGGGCCCGCCGGAGCGGCCCGGAATATCCCGGAACGCGACCCGGTTTGGGAAGAAGCGGCCGGTCCTGGCAGACTGGTCCGTCGGTCCCGGTTCACGTGCGGCATTCAAGCCGCCGACCCGGTGCCCTCCCGAACACTAGGAGAACCCCTTGAAGCCCAACGTTCACCCCGAGTACGTGGTCACCCGTGTGACCTGCACCTGCGGCAACGAGTTCACCACCCGCTCGACCGAGACCAGTGGCGAGATCCGCGCCGAGGTCTGCTCGCAGTGCCACCCGTTCTACACCGGCAAGCAGAAGATCCTCGACACCGGTGGCCGCGTGGCCCGCTTCGAGGCCCGCTTCGGCAAGCAGCACAGCGCGAAGGCCTAGCGCTCCCTCGGCGCCGGTTTCCGGTGCCCCCGTACTCGTTCCGGGGGCGCTGGAGACCGGCGCCGTTCGCGTCCCACGGCGCATCCGCACCACCTCTCCACCGGATCTCAGGGAAGAAGGCCCCTTCATGTTCGAGGCAGTCGAAGAGCTCCTCGTCGAGCACGCCGACCTCGAAACGAGGCTGGCCGACCCGTCCGTCCACGCCGATCAGGCCAACGCGCGCAAGCTCGCCAAGCGGTACGCCGAGCTGACCCCGATCACCCGGGTCTACCGCGCTTGGAAGCAGGCCGGCGAGGACATCGAGGCCGCGCGTGAACTCGCCGCCGAAGAGCCGGAGTTCCTCGCCGAGGTGAAGGACTCCGAGGCCCGCCGCGAGGAGCTGACCGAGGAGCTGCGCCTGCTGCTCGTGCCGCGCGACCCCAACGACGACAAGGACGTCATCCTGGAGATCAAGGCGGGTGAGGGCGGCGAGGAGTCGGCGCTGTTCGCCGGCGACCTGCTCCGGATGTACCTGCGCTTCGCCGAGCGGATCGGCTGGAAGACCGAGATCATCGACGCCAACGAGTCCGACCTCGGCGGCTACAAGGACGTCTCGGTGGCCGTGAAGACCAAGGGCAACAGCGAGCCCGGCCAGGGCGTGTGGGCCAAGCTGAAGTACGAGGGCGGCGTCCACCGGGTGCAGCGCGTCCCCGCCACCGAGTCGCAGGGCCGCATCCACACCTCCGCGGCGGGCGTGCTGGTCACCCCCGAGGCGGAGGAGGTCGAGGTCGAGATCGTGGCCAACGACCTGCGGATCGACGTCTACCGCTCGTCCGGCCCCGGCGGCCAGTCGGTCAACACCACCGACTCCGCCGTCCGGATCACCCACCTGCCGACCGGTATCGTGGCGTCCTGCCAGAACGAGAAGAGCCAGCTGCAGAACAAGGAGCAGGCGATGCGCATCCTGCGTTCGCGGCTGCTGGCCGCCGCGCAGGAGGAGGCCGAGCGGGAGGCCTCGGACGCGCGTCGCAGCCAGGTCCGCACGGTGGACCGCTCCGAGCGGATCCGCACGTACAACTACCCCGAGAACCGCATCTCGGACCACCGCACGGGCTTCAAGTCCTACAACCTGGACCAGGTCCTGGACGGCGAGCTGAACGCGGTGATCCAGTCCTGCGTGGACACGGACGCCGCGGCCAAGCTCGCCGCGGCCCAGCAGAACTGAGACCGGCGTCCGGGTCCGAATGCACCAGAGAAGCCGCAGCGCAGAAACAAGAGGTCGTTCGTGAACCTGCTGCTTGCCGAGGTGGCCCAGGCCACCCAGCGGTTGGCCGCGGCCGGCGTGCCGTCGCCGCGCTTCGACGCGGAAGAGCTCGCCGCACACGTCCACAACGTGAAGCGCAGCCAGCTGCACACGGTCAAGGACGCCGACTTCGACGCCCGGTACTGGGAGGCCGTCTCCCGCCGCGAGGCGCGCGAACCGCTGCAGCACATCACCGGCCGGGCGTTCTTCCGCTACCTGGAGCTCGCGGTCGGCCCCGGGGTCTTCGTGCCCCGCCCGGAGACCGAGTCGGTCGTGGAGTGGGCCATAGACGCCGTCCGCGACATGGACGTCGCCGAGCCGCTGGTGGTCGACCTCTGCTCCGGCTCGGGCGCCATCGCGCTCGCCCTCGCCCAGGAGCTGCCGCGCTCCACCGTGCACGCCTTCGAGCTGGACGAGGGCGCGCTGCAGTACACCCGGCGCAACATCGAGGCCAGCTCCGACCGGGCCCGGGTCACCCTGCACGCCGGTGACGCCACCAAGGCCTTCGAGGACGACCGCTCCTGGGACGGCCGCTTCGACCTGGTGATCTCCAACCCGCCGTACATCCCGCTCACCGAGTGGGAGTACGTCGCCCCCGAGGCCCGCGACCACGACCCGCAGATGTCGCTGTTCTCCGGCGAGGACGGGCTGGACACCATCCGCGGCATCGAGCGGGTCGCCGCCCGCCTGCTGCGCCCGGGCGGCGCCGTGGTGATCGAGCACGCCGACACCCAGGGCGGCCAGGTGCCGTGGATCTTCAACGAGGAAGGCGGCTGGACGGACACCGCCGACCACCGCGACCTCAACAACCGGCCTCGCTTCACGACGGCCCGAAGGGTCTCGTTGTGAACAATGAACACAGCACGACGGCCCGAAGGGTCTCGTTGTGAACACCCGGTGCAACACCACCGGGCGCGAGTCCGCGCTGTGAACGCCGTCATGAGTCATCTCGGAAGGGGACCGCACCGATGAGCCGCCGCTACGACTGTGCCGATGCAGGGGACCGCGCCACCGGTCTGCGCGAGGCCGCCTCGGCCATCCGCCGCGGCGAAATCGTCGTGCTGCCCACCGACACCCTGTACGGGGTCGGCGCCGACGCCTTCTCGCCGGAGGCGGTCGCCGCGCTGCTGGCCGCCAAGGGCCGGGGCCGCAACATGCCCTCGCCCGTCCTGGTCGGCTCGCCGACCACCCTGCACGGCCTCGTCACGGACTTCTCCGAGCAGGCCTGGGAGCTCGTCGACGCCTTCTGGCCGGGCGGGCTCACCCTGGTCGCCAAGCACCAGCCGTCGCTGCGCTGGGACCTCGGCGAGACCCGCGGCACGGTCGCCGTCCGGATGCCGCTGCACCCCGTCGCGATCGAGCTGCTGAACACCACCGGCCCGCTCGCCGTGTCCAGCGCCAACCTGACCGGCGGCCCGTCCCCGGCCACCTGCGACGAGGCCCAGCAGCAGCTCGGCGACGCCATCTCCGTCTACCTGGACGGCGGCCGGGCCGACCACGCCACCGCCTCCTCCATCGTCGACGTCACGGGCAAGGTCCCGGTCCTGCTGCGGGCCGGCGCGATCAGCGCCGAGCAGCTGAGGGAGGTCGTCCCCGACCTGGAGGCCGGCAGTTGACGGCCGCTTCCCTCCATTCCGGGCCCGGCATATCGCCGTACCTGAGCGTGGGCCCCAGGCCGCTGGACCACTTCCGCATCCTGTTCGTCTGCACCGGGAACATCTGCCGCTCGCCGATCGCCGAGCGGCTCACCCGGCGTGAGCTGGACACCCGGCTGAGCCCCCGGGTGGCCGGACGGATCCTGGTGGAGAGCGCCGGCACCTGGGGCCACGTGGGCGCGCCGATGGAGGACCACGCCGCCACGGTGCTGGACGAGTACGGCGCCGACAGCGGCGGCTTCGCCGGCCGCGAGCTGCTCGACGAGCACGTGGTCGAGGCCGACCTGGTGCTCACCGCGACCCTGGACCACCGCGCCCAGGTGATCTCGATGGGTCACGAGGCGGGGCTGCGCACCTTCACCCTGAAGGAGTTCACCCGCCTGGTCCGGACGATAGACCCGGGCACCCTGCCCGACCCGCGCCGCGGCGCCGACGTCACCGAGCGGGCCCGCGCCCTGGTGCGGGCGGCGGCCGCGCTGCGCGGCTGGCTGCTCGCCGCCAGCCCGGAGTCGGACGAGGTCCACGACCCGTACGGCGCGCCGATCGGCATGTTCCGCAACTGCGGCGAGGAGATATTCCACGCGGTGGACCCGGTGGTCACCGCACTCACCGGGGTACCCGCGCGCCCCCTCTGACTGCCGCTGCTCCGCCCGGGCGGAGCGCGCCCGGCCGGGTGCATCGGGCCCGCGTCGGCAGGCCGGGTGCGAGACCCGGTCCTACGCTGGAGACACCTGCCCGACGCTGCCCGGGAGCTCCGCCATGACCGTCACCGATGCCGCGACCGGTTCCTCCGAGACGACGGGGCGGTGGGCGTCCGAAGCGCTGCGCCGGGCCGACCCGCAGCTGGCCGACCTGCTGGCCGCCGAGGCCGAGCGGCGCGCCGAGACGATCCAGCTGCTGGCGGGGGAGAACCTCACCAGCCCGGCCGTGCTGGCGGCGCTCTCCGGGCCGCTGATCGACAAGTACGCCGAGGGCTACCCCGGCCGACGCCACCACACCGGCTGCGCGCTGGCGGACGCCGCCGAGCTGCTGGCGATCGACCGGGCCCGCCGGCTGTTCGCCGCCCCGCACGCCAACGTCCAGCCCCGCTCGGCCACTTCGGCCATGCTGGCGACGTACGCCGCGCTGCTGCGCCCCGGCGACGTGGTGCTGGCGATGTCGCTGGAGCACGGCGGCCACCTCAGCTGCGGCTCGCGCGCCAACTTCTCCGGCCGCTGGTTCGAGTTCATCGGCTACGGGGTGCGCGAGGACGACGGCCTGATCGATCTCGACCAGGTCCGCGAGCTCGCCCGCCGGCACCGGCCGAAGGCCATCGTGGCCGGCTCGATCTCCCACCCCCGGCACCCGGACTGGGCGGCCTTCCGGGAGATCGCCGAATCGGTGGACGCCTATCTGATCGCCTCCGTCGCCCAGACCACCGGTCTGGTCGCGGCGGGGGTGGCGCCCTCCCCGGTGCCGTACGCGGACGTCACCGTGGCCGCCACCCACAAGCTGCTCCGCGGCCCGCGCGGCGGTCTGCTGCTCTCCACCGCCGAGCTGGCCGAGCGGATCGACCGGGCGGTCTTCCCGTTCAGCCAGGGCGGAGCCGCGATGAACGAGGTGGCCGGCAAGGCCGTCGCCCTCGCCGAGGCGGCCACCCCCGAGTACCGCGCCTACGCCCACCGCACGGTGGCGGGGGCGCGGGTGCTGGCGGCGGGGCTCGCGGAGGCGGGGATGCGCCCGCTGACGGGCGGTACC
Source organism: Kitasatospora sp. NPDC003701 (assembly GCF_053587085.1). Taxonomy (NCBI): domain Bacteria; kingdom Bacillati; phylum Actinomycetota; class Actinomycetes; order Kitasatosporales; family Streptomycetaceae; genus Kitasatospora; species Kitasatospora sp. NPDC003701. Next base: position 147,409 of record NZ_JBSFNM010000011.1, on the reverse strand, counting down.
GACACCCATCTGGTGACGGCCGACGTCGGACCGCTCGGGGTCAGCGGCGCCGAGGCCGAACGCCGCTGCGCCGTCGCCGGGCTGCTGCTCGGCAAATGCGCACTGCCGTACGACTCCGCGCCGCCGTCCGAGGCCTCCGGGATCCGGCTCGGCACCGGCACCGTCACCACGCAGGGCATGGGGGAGGCCGAGCTGGCCGAGATCGCCGCGCTGATCGGACGGCTGCTCGCCGAGGGCACGGACGTCCGGATCGGAGCCAGGGTCCGCGAGCTGGCACGGGCCTTCGCCGCCCCCGGCGGGGGCGTATCGCACTCTCCTACCCGGTAGGGCGAACCGCGATGCACGCGCCGGGCGTCCGACTCAATAAGGTGTGTGCCGTGGCGACGCACCTCGAACCCCGGACAGGCACGGGAGTACCTTCGGTACCCACCCGTCGGACAGTGACGCAGGAGGCCAGTGGTGCGTGAGTATCTGCTGGTGCTGTTCTGCACGGCGGCCGTCACCTACCTGCTGACCGGCCCGGTGCGGAAGTTCGCGATCGCGGCCGGCGCGATGCCGCCGGTCCGCGCCCGTGACGTGCACCGCGAGCCCACGCCGCGGCTCGGCGGCATCGCGATGTTCGGCGGCCTCTGCGCGGGCATCCTGGTCGCCTCCCAGCTGGACAACCTCAGCAAGGTGTTCTCCCAGGGCACCGACATCCGCGCGCTGCTCTCCGGCGCCGGGATCATGTGGCTGCTCGGTGTGCTCGACGACAAGTGGGGCGTGGACGCCCTGGTCAAGCTCGGCGGCCAGATGATCGCCGCCGGTGTGATGGTCTGGCAGGGCGTCACCGTGATCACCCTGCCGGTGCCGGGCGTCGGCGCGGTCGCCGTGAGCCCGACCCAGGGCATGGTCATCTCGGTCACCATGGTCGTCGTCATGGTCAACGCGGTGAACTTCATCGACGGCCTGGACGGCCTGGCCGGCGGCATGGTCTGCATCGCCGCGATGGCCTTCTTCCTGTACTCGTACCGGCTCTGGTACGGCTACACGATCACCGACGCGGCCCCCGCCGTGCTCTTCAGCGTGCTGCTGATCGGCATGTGCCTGGGCTTCCTGGCGCACAACCTGCACCCGGCCCGGATCTTCATGGGCGACTCCGGCTCGATGATGCTCGGCCTGATGCTGGCCGTCGCCGCGATCTCCATCACCGGCCGCGTCGACCCGGACCTGATCACCAGCGAGACCGGTTCGCAGACCGCCACCGTGCACGCCCTGGTGCCGATCTACATCCCGCTGCTGCTGCCGCTGACCGTCATCGCGCTGCCGCTGGCCGACCTGCTGCTCGCCGTGGTCCGCCGCACCTGGGCCGGCCAGTCGCCGTTCGCCGCCGACAAGCGGCACCTGCACCACCGGCTGCTCCAGGTCGGCCACTCGCACAGCCGGGCCGTTCTGATCATGTACTTCTGGGCCGCGCTGATCGCCTTCGGCACCGTCGCCTTCTCGGTCACCAACACCGGTCGTACGGTCGTGCTGACGCTGGCCGGGCTCTGCCTGGTGGGCCTGGTGGTGCTGCTCACCCCGCGCTTCCGCCCGCGCGCGCCGCGCGCCGTGCAGGCCTTCGTGCCGCCGCGCTACCGGCGCCGCAAGCCGGCCCGGGCCGTCGCGCGGGTCGCCGAGGGCGACGCCCCGGTCGCCCCTGCGACCTCGGCGACCTCGGAGCCGATGGCCGAGCTGTCCGCCAAGGACAAGGAACTGCTCGGCAACCTGGGCAACAAGGGCGGCTCGTCGGCGGTCGGCGGCCGGGGCCACGGCAGCGGTCGCGGCCGGTAGGAGTGCCCGCCGGAAGTGCCCCGGCGAAGCAGCTGACACGTCGTCAAGGTGGTTCACCCGTACGGGGGCACTGTTGGGCCGCCAGTGTGACAGGTGCCACACAATCATGGTAAAGCTCTCATCAAATAGTTTGTGATACCGTTCACGAGTACCGAGAACACGCCGAAAGACCTGACAGGTGGAGGACTTCCGTCCCCGGTCGGTCTCCCTCGACGGACTCGCCGCAGAGCGGCCGGTCCACGGCGGTCCCTTGGTCGGTACCACCACCACGTTCTGTGCCCGTCCCCCCGCCACATCGACATGCCGCCGGAGTTGCCGACATGCCGTCCAACGACGCCCGGATCCTTCGCGGCGCCGCGATCCCCACTGCGGTCGCCGGGATCATCGCCATGGTGATCTCCTTTGCCGTCGCGGGTGGCAAGGGAGCGCTCGGCGCCCTCTTCGGAACGCTGCTGGTGATGGCCTTCTTCAGCTTCGGCCAGGTCGCGCTCGACCGGCTGACCAGGTCGAACCCGCAGATCATGATGGCTGCCGGGCTCCTGGTCTACACCACTCAGATCCTGCTGGTCGGTATCGTCCTCGCGGTCTTCAAGGACACCGAACTCTTCAACCGGCAGGCCTTCGCCTTCACCCTGCTGGGCTGCGCCCTGATCTGGACGGGCTTCCAGGTGCGCGGCGCACTCAAGGCCAAGACCTTCTACGTCGACACCGACGCCTCCGAAAACAAGGGCGACAAGCCTTCCGACTCGGGACGTCAACAGTGACGAGGCCTGGCTGTCCCCCCAACGAGGGGGGCGGTGTTTATGCGGTCCTGACGGGCTGCTATCGTCCGTCGCAACAACGGAGTACGGGAAGAGGCCAGGTCTGTCCGCACGATGGACGGATCGCCCCCCGGATCCTTGCAGTCTTCGATGATCCCGCTGTGGTGCAGAGCACTTCCGCGCGGGGTCGGCGAGAAACCCATCAAGTTCCAGTGCCGCACCGTGGCCGCAGGCCACGCCGACACACCGAGGTTGCCGTAACCATGCGTCACGACGAAGGAGTCCGTGGTGAGTGCTGAACTCACGTCTTCGCTCGCCTCAGGCAGTTGCCACTTCGGGGACGCTGGCTGCGGCTTCCCGGCCCCGGGCCTGAACGAGTTCCAGTTCGAGCCGATCTTCTCGATCGGCAGCGTCGAGTTCAACAAGCCGATGCTGCTGTCGATCATCGTCTCGCTGCTCGTCGTCGTCTTCTTCTGGGCCGCCTTCGCCAAGCCGCGCCTCGTGCCCGGCAAGCTGCAGCTGGTCGGTGAGATCGGCTACGACTTCGTCAAGCGGTCCATCGTGCTGGAGACGATCGGCAAGAAGGGCGAGAAGTACGTCCCGATGCTGGTCTCGATGTTCTTCTTCGTCTGGTTGATGAACATCATGTCGGTCATCCCGTTCGCCCAGTTCCCGGTGACGGCGGCGATCGCGTTCCCGGCCGGCCTCGCGGCCGTCGTCTGGGTCACCTACATGACGCTGACCTTCAAGAAGCACGGCTTCGTCGGCGGTCTGAAGAACCTGTGCTGGCCGTCGGGCATTCCCGGCTGGGTCATGTTCATCCTGGTGCCGATCGAGTTCTTCTCGAACATCTTCGTGCGTCCGTTCACGCTCGCGGTCCGAGCCTTCGCGAACATGTTCGCCGGCCACCTGCTGATCGTGATGTTCTCCATCGCCTCCTGGTACCTGCTCAGCCCGACCCTGGGCGCGCTCTACGGCTCGGCCTCGTTCATCGTCGCCATCGGCCTGACCGCCTTCGAGCTGCTGGTCCAGTTCCTGCAGGCCTACATCTTCGTGATGCTGGCCAGCAGCTACATCGCCGGTGCCCTCGAAGAGGCGCACTGAGCCAGGGGCCCACGGCCCTCCTGAACCACTCCCCCCGGAACGCCCGGTGGCCAATCACCACCGGTACACCATCCCCGCAAAGGACACACTGCAATGAGCATGCTCGCTGAGGTCGGCGTCTACGGTTCCGTCGCTTCCATCGGTTACGGCCTCGCCGCGATCGGCCCCGGCATCGGCGTCGGTCTGATCTTCGGTAACGGCGTGCAGGCCATGGCCCGCCAGCCCGAGGCCGCCGGCCTGATCCGTTCCAACATGTTCATCGGCTTCGCGCTGACCGAGGCGCTCGCCCTCATCGGCATCGTCATGCCGTTCGTCTTCGGTCAGGGCCCCAAGTAATCCCGGCTGTAGACCCTTCGAGGAAGGTCCAGATATGAGCATCGTGGCTCACCTCGCGGAGGAGGAGGAGATCATGAATCCCCTCCTCCCCGCATGGCCCGAGATCATCATCGGCCTGCTCTGCTTCTTCATCGTCTTCGGGATCCTCGGCAAGAAGCTCCTCCCCAGCATCGAGAAGGTGCTGTCGGAGCGCCGGGATGCGATCGAGGGCGGCATGGAGCGCGCCGAGGCCGCTCAGGTTGAGGCCCAGGCCCTGCTTGAGCAGTACCGCGCCGAGCTCGCCGAGGCGCGTCACGAGGCTGCCCGCATCGTCGAGCAGGCTCGTGAGCAGGGCGCTGCCCAGCTCACCGAGATGCGCGAGGAGGGCCAGCGTCAGCGCGAGGCCATCGTCGCCGCCGGTCACGCCCAGATCGAGGCCGACAAGAAGCAGGCGACTGCCGCCCTGCGCCAGGACGTGGGGTCGCTCGCTTCGCAGCTGGCCTCCCGCATCGTGGGTGAGTCCCTCGAGGACCACGCCCGGCAGAGCGGCGTGATTGACCGCTTCCTGGACGAGCTGGAGGCCAAGGCCACCGTTGCTCAGGGTGCGGCCAAGTGATCGGCGCAAGCCGTGAGGCGCTGGCCGCCGGGCGGCAGAACCTCGAAGCCCTGACCGACTCCACCTCGGTGGAGGCGGTCAAGGTGGCCGAGGAGCTCACCGCCGTCACGGTCCTCCTGGACCGTGAGGTGTCGCTGCGCCGCGTCCTGACCGACCCGTCCCGGTCCGGCCAGGACAAGGCCCAGCTGGTCTCCTCGCTGCTCACCGGGCAGGTCTCCGGCGAGACCCTCGACCTGGTGTCCGGCCTGGTCCGCTCCCGCTGGTCGGGCTCGCGCGACCTGGTCGACGGGATCGAGGAGCTGGCCGCGTACGCCGAGGTCATCGCCGCCGACAAGGCCGGTGTCCTGGACGACGTCGAGGACGAGCTGTTCCGGTTCGGACGGGTGGTGAGCGGCTCGCAGGAGCTGCGCGCCGGCCTGACCGAGCCCAAGGCCGGCGCCGTCGCCAAGGCCGCGCTGATCAAGAAGCTGCTCGGTGGCCGCGCCAACGCGGGCACCGTCCGGCTGATCACCGCCCTGGTGAACAACCCGCGTGGCCGTAGCCTTGAGCAGGGCCTGGAGTCCTACTCGAAGCTCGCCGCCGCACGGCGCGGGCGCGTGGTGGCCCTGGTCACCACCGCGGTGCCGCTGTCGGACGGCCAGAAGGAGCGCCTGGAGGGTGCTCTCGGCCGGCTGTACAGCCGCCGGGTCCACCTGAACATCGACGTCGACCCCGAGGTCGTCGGCGGTGTCCGGGTCCAGATCGGCGACGAGATCATCGACGGCACCGTGTCGAGCCGCCTCGAAGGCGCTCGCCAGTCGCTCGAAGGCTGAGCACCGAAGCACATCCGACCCTCGGTCGGGAACCGGCTCCACCGGAGCCGGCAAATCGTACGGCCGGTTCGAGAGACCCGGCCGAGAGTCGAATACTTGCGGCCCTCAATGGCGGGCCGAGGATCGCAAACTAGGAGAGCAGGGAAGCCTGATGGCGGAGCTTACGATCCGTCCGGAGGAAATCCGGGACGCGCTGGCCGACTTTGTCCAGTCGTACCAGCCGGACGCCGCCTCGCGTGAAGAGGTCGGCACGGTCACTGACGCGGCGGACGGCATCGCCCATGTCGAGGGTCTGCCCTCGGTCATGGCGAACGAGCTGCTGAAGTTCGAGGACGGCACGCTCGGCCTCGCGCTGAACCTCGACACCCGTGAGATCGGTGTCGTCATCCTCGGTGAGTTCGGCGGCATCGAGGAGGGCCAGACGGTGCGTCGCACCGGCGAGGTCCTCTCCGTGCCGGTCGGCGACGGCTACCTCGGCCGCGTCGTGGACCCGCTGGGCAACGCGATCGACGGTCTGGGCGACATCGCCTCCACCGGCCGTCGCGCCCTGGAGCTGCAGGCCCCCGGCGTCATGGTCCGCAAGTCGGTCCACGAGCCGATGCAGACCGGTATCAAGGCCATCGACGCGATGACCCCGATCGGCCGCGGCCAGCGCCAGCTGATCATCGGCGACCGCCAGACCGGCAAGACCGCGGTGGCGATCGACACGATCATCAACCAGCGTGACAACTGGCGCTCGGGCGACCCGAAGAAGCAGGTCCGCTGCATCTACGTCGCCGTGGGCCAGAAGGGCTCCACCATCGCGTCCGTGCGTGGCGCCCTGGAGGAGGCCGGCGCGCTGGAGTACACCACCATCGTGGCCGCTCCCGCCTCCGACCCGGCCGGCTTCAAGTACCTCGCCCCGTACACCGGTTCGGCCATCGGCCAGGAGTGGATGTACGACGGCAAGCACGTCCTCATCATCTTCGACGACCTGTCGAAGCAGGCCGAGGCGTACCGCTCCGTGTCGCTGCTGCTCCGTCGTCCGCCGGGCCGCGAGGCCTACCCGGGTGACGTCTTCTACCTGCACTCCCGCCTGCTGGAGCGCTGCGCGAAGCTCTCCGACGAGCTGGGCGCCGGCTCGATGACCGGTCTGCCGATCATCGAGACCAAGGCCAACGACGTCTCGGCGTACATCCCGACCAACGTCATCTCGATCACCGACGGCCAGTGCTTCCTGGAGTCCGACCTGTTCAACGCCGGCATCCGCCCGGCCGTGAACGTCGGTATCTCGGTGTCCCGCGTCGGTGGTTCGGCCCAGATCAAGGCCATGAAGTCGGTCGCCGGCCGTCTGCGCCTGGACCTCGCCCAGTACCGTGAGCTGGAGGCCTTCGCCGGCTTCGGTTCCGACCTGGACGCGGCCTCCAAGGCCCAGCTGGAGCGCGGTGCGCGCATGGTCGAGCTGCTGAAGCAGGGCCAGTACCAGCCGTTCCCGGTCGAGGAGCAGGTCGTCTCCATCTGGGCCGGCACCACCGGCAAGCTGGACGACGTCCCGGTCGCGGAGATCCGCCGCTTCGAGCGCGAGTTCCTGGACCACCTGCGTCTGCAGCACAAGAACCTGCTGGCCGGCATCGTCGAGACCTCCAAGCTGGAGGACGGCACCATCGACGCGCTGACCACCGCGATCGACGCCTTCAAGCAGGGCTACACCACGGCTGACGGCAAGCTGCTCTCCGAGCAGGCCTGAGTCCGGTAACGAGGGAAAGGACGTAACGACCCATGGGAGCACAGCTTCGGGTCTACAAGCGCCGGATCCGCTCTGTCACCGCGACGAAGAAGATCACCAAGGCGATGGAGATGATCTCCGCGGCGCGCATCGGTAAGGCGCAGCGCGCGGTGGCCGCCTCCACTCCGTACGCCGACGAGCTCACCCGGGCGGTGACGGCGGTGGCCACCCGGTCCAACGCCAAGCACCCGCTCACCACCGAGAACCCGAACGCCTCGCGTGCCGCAGTCCTGCTGATCACGGCGGACCGCGGCCTGGCCGGCGGTTACTCGTCCAACGCCATCAAGGCCTCGACGGTGCTCACCGAGCGCCTGCGCGGCGAGGGCAAGGACGTGGTGACCTACATCGTCGGCCGGAAGGGTCTGTCGTACTACACCTTCCGCAACCTCGCGGTGGGTCAGTCGTGGACGGGCTTCTCGGACAAGCCGAGCTACGGTGACGCGAAGGCCGTGGCGGCCGAGCTGATCGAGGCCTTCACGGCCGAGACCGGCGGCGTGGACGAGATCCACGTGGTCTCGACCGAGTTCGAGTCCATGCTGACGCAGACCGCGGTCGACGTGCGACTGCTGCCGCTGAAGCTCGACGAGGTCGAGCTCAGCGACCAGTCGAAGGCCACGAACCAGATCTTCCCGCTGTACGACTTCGAGCCGTCGGCGGAGGGCGTCCTCGACGCACTGCTGCCGCGGTACGTCGAGAGCCGGATCTACAGCGCGCTGCTGCAGTCGGCCGCCTCCGAGCACGCCGCCCGTCGGCGCGCGATGAAGAGCGCGACGGACAACGCCGGCGAGCTCATCAAGTCGCTCACGCGGCTTGCCAACTCGGCCCGTCAGGCCGAGATCACCCAGGAAATCAGCGAGATCGTCGGCGGTGCCAACGCCCTCGCCGACGCTAGCCGCGGGAGCGAATGAGAATGACCACCACAGTTGAGCCGACCACGGCGACGGGCCGCGTCGCGCGGGTCATCGGCCCGGTCGTCGACGTGGAGTTCCCCGTCGACGCGATTCCCAACATGTTCAACGCCCTGCACGTCGAGGTGGACAACCCCGACGGCTCGGGCAAGAAGACCCTGACCCTCGAGGTCGCGCAGCACCTCGGCGACGGCATGGTCCGCGGCATCTCGATGCAGCCGACCGACGGCCTGGTCCGTGGCGCGCAGGTCTCCGACACCGGCACCGCCATCTCGGTTCCGGTCGGCCAGATCACCAAGGGCAAGGTGTTCAACGCCCTCGGTGAGGTGCTGAACGTCGACAAGGCCGAGTTCGAGGCCCAGGTCGAGGTCCGCTGGCCGATCCACCGCAAGGCGCCGGACTTCAAGGACCTCGAGTCCAAGACCGAGATGTTCGAGACCGGCATCAAGGTCATCGACCTGCTCACCCCGTACGTCACCGGTGGCAAGATCGGTCTGTTCGGTGGTGCCGGCGTCGGCAAGACCGTTCTGATCCAGGAGATGATCTACCGCGTCGCCGAGAACTTCGGTGGTGTGTCGGTCTTCGCCGGTGTCGGTGAGCGTACCCGTGAGGGCAACGACCTCATCCACGAGATGGTCGACTCGGGCGTTCTGGACAAGACCGCGCTGGTCTTCGGCCAGATGGACGAGCCGCCGGGCACCCGTCTGCGCGTCGCGCTCTCCGCGCTGACCATGGCGGAGTACTTCCGTGACGTCGAGAAGCAGGACGTGCTCCTCTTCATCGACAACATCTTCCGGTTCACCCAGGCCGGTTCCGAGGTGTCGACCCTGCTCGGCCGTATGCCCTCCGCGGTGGGTTACCAGCCGAACCTGGCCGACGAGATGGGCCTCCTGCAGGAGCGCATCACCTCGACCCGCGGTCACTCGATCACCTCGATGCAGGCGATCTACGTCCCCGCGGACGACCTGACCGACCCGGCCCCGGCCACCACCTTCGCCCACCTGGACGCGACGACCGTTCTGTCGCGCCCGATCTCGGAGAAGGGCATCTACCCGGCCGTCGACCCGCTGGACTCCACGTCCCGCATCCTCGACCCGCGGTACATCGCGCAGACCCACTACGACACGGCCATCCGTATCAAGGGGATCCTGCAGAAGTACAAGGACCTGCAGGACATCATCGCTATCCTCGGTATGGACGAGCTGTCCGAGGACGACAAGATCACGGTCCACCGTGCCCGTCGCATCGAGCGCTTCCTCTCGCAGAACACCTACGTGGCGAAGCAGTTCACCGGTGTCGAGGGTTCGACCGTGCCGCTGTCGGAGACCATCGAGGCCTTCAACTCGATCGCGGACGGCAAGTACGACGCCGTTCCGGAGCAGGCCTTCTTCATGTGCGGTGGCATCGAGGACCTCGAGAAGAACGCCGCCGAGCTCGCGAAGAAGTAGTCGCGTCCGGTAGCAGCCGAGAGTGACCGTGAGGGGTGGGCCCCAGCCCTGGGACCCACCCCTCACGTCGCATCGGCTGTGATTCCGGTCAAATCCGTGCCGCCGGTTTCATGCCGGGGGCGCGGGCCCGTTATTCTTACCGAAACTCCCGAGTAATCGGGCGTTGCATGAGCCTAGGAGCCCACGTTGGCTGAGCTGCACGTCGAGCTGGTCGCAGCCGACCGCAAGGTGTGGTCCGGTGCGGCCACCATCGTCGTCGCCCGTACGGCCTCCGGTGACACCGGCATCATGCCGGGTCACACCCCGGTGCTGAGCGTGCTGGAGACCGGTCCGGTCACCATCCGCACCGTGGACGGCGGCACCGTGATCGCCGCGGTGCACGGCGGCTTCATCTCCTTCGCCGACAACAAGCTGTCTCTGCTCGCGGAGATCGCCGAGCTGGCGGACGAGATCGATGTCGCGCGCGCCGAGCGTGCACTGGAGCAGGCGAAGTCGGACCTGGACGAGCACGCCGAGCGACGCGCCGAGGTGCGTCTGTTCGCGGCGCGCGGTCTCAAGGCCCACGCCTGAGTGCGCCGGACCCTGGCTTAGCGGGGTCGACCGACGGTCCCGGGGACGCGTGAGCGTGACCCCGGGACTGTCGTCTCAGTTGGTAGGTCAACGCGGTCGCCTCATACGACCGATACGGGGAACGCGGGTAGCGAGGAGGTAGGTGAGCATGGTCCTCGCCCTTGTGGTGTGCGCGGCGGTCGTTGCGCTGGGTGTGATCGGCCTGGTGGCATTCGCGGTACGACGCCGTGTGATCCAGCGGGTCGGCGGAACGTTCGACTGCAGCTACCGGCTCAAAATGCCCGCCGACGCCTCCACGCAGCCCGACCTCGACGAGAACGGCAAACCCACCTCCGCCCCGGTCCCCCAGACCGACGGCAAGGGGTGGGTTTTTGGTATCGGCCGCTACAGCGGTGACTCGATCGAGTGGTTCCGGGTCTTCTCGTACGCCCCGCGCCCGCGCAAGGTGCTCCCGCGCCGGGAGATCGAGGTACTGGGCCGGCGCTACCCCGAGGGCCAGGAGGAGCTTGCGCTGCTCTCCGGCTCGGTCGTGCTGCGCTGCCTGCACAACGGGGCCCCGCTGGAGCTGGCGATGAGCGACGACGCCCTGACCGGCTTCCTCGCCTGGCTCGAAGCCGCCCCGCCCGGGCAGAGGGTGAACGTCGCGTAGCGACGGACCCTCGGGGTGGGGGTCCCCCCGGCCGGAGGCTGGGGGAGGTGAACGTCGCGTAGCGACGGACCCTCGGGGTGGGGGGAGGTCAACGTCGCGTAGCGACGGACCCTCGCGGGCCTGGCGCGTGCCCACTGGCAGCCCGTGCCCCGGTGGGGGTTAACGTCGCCTAACCCGCTCGCTAGTCTGGCGGCATGGTCAATCTGACGCGCATCTACACCCGCACCGGCGACGACGGCACCACCGCGCTCGGTGACATGAGCCGAACGACCAAGACCGACCCGCGCCTGGTCGCGTACGCCGACACCAACGAGGCCAACGCCGCGATCGGCGTGGCGATCGCCGCCGGGGGCCTGCCCGAGGACGTCGCCGCGGTGCTCGTCCGGGTGCAGAACGACCTCTTCGACGTCGGCGCGGACCTGGCCACCCCGGTGGTGGAGGACCCGAAGTACCCGCCGCTGCGGGTGCTGCAGTCCTACATCGACAAACTGGAGGCGGACTGCGACCACTACCTGGAGTCGCTGGAGAAGCTGCGCAGCTTCATCCTCCCCGGCGGCACGGTCGGCGCGGCCCACCTGCATCTGGCCTGCACGGTGGTGCGGCGGGCCGAGCGGGCCACCTGGGCGGCGATCGAGGAGCACGGGGACACCGTGAACCCGCTGACCGCCAAGTACCTCAACCGGCTCTCCGACCTGCTGTTCATCCTGGCCCGGGCGGCCAACAAGGAGCGGGGCGACGTGCTCTGGGTGCCGGGCGAGAACCGCTGAACCGGCCGCCCCGCCGGTGGGCGGGGCAGCCGGCGGGGCGGCCGGAGCGGCGGGCGCTACTGCTGCTGGGGGATCTTCCAGCCGACCACGTGGCCCTCCTCGACGATCGCGCCGGCCGGGGCCTCCTTGGGCCAGCGCGAGTAGCAGGCGGCCACGATCACGTTGATCCCGGCCGCCAGGCCCAGCCGCAGGTACCAGCCGGTGAAGTCGCCGAAGTGCGCGGCGCCGTCGGAGAGCGGGACGAGGGCGGTGATCAGACCCAGGGTGATCACCGCCGAGACCACGGTGCGCCCGCAGATCTGCCACTCGTGGCGGGTCCGCTCGGCGCCGTACTTGGGGGCGCCCTTGGGCTTGGGGCCGCCGGCGAAGCGGTACTGGAAGTGCCGGTCGGCCCAGCGGACCAGGGACGGCCCGTAGCCGATGGAGAAGCCCGCGTAGCCCGCGGCCAGCGCGTGCGTCCAACTGGCGGTGGCGCCGCCGCGCAGGTCGAGCACGGTCAGGGCGAACAGGGTCAGGTCCACGGCGGGCAGGCCGACCAGCAGGACGGTGCTCACCGTCCGCAGCCGTAGCAGGTAGCGGGTGGCCAGGCCGAGCGCGAGGAGGATCCAGAACGCGACCTCGGCCGCGACGATCAGAGTGACGATCATGGAGTGCTCCCAGGTCGGATCAGCGGTGCCTCCAGCCTGGCCGGTCCGGGCGCTCCGGTCGTCGTCGGTGGAGCCGAGCCGGGCCTGCACCTTTCGATGTACGGCGGCTCCTCCCCGTACCGGAGCCGGCGGCCCGGCCGGGGATGATCTGATGGGGGAGTGCGCAGACCCACACTGACCCCGCGGCAGGAGGACCGGGCGATCGCCCTCGCCGGGTTGATCGGCGGGCTTGTGCTGATCGCCTTCAAGGTCTACGACCACTCCGAGGGCGTCCCGCGCTGGATGGTGCTGCCGCCGCTGCTGGTCATCGCCGGGCTGGAGCTCTTCCGGCGCACCCGCCCGATCCTGACGGTGACGATCGGCGGGGCGGTCTTCGCCGTGAGCATCTTCACCGGTGCGCTGATCGCGACCACCATCATGTACACCGACCTGCTCTACGCGGCGGTGCTCTACGGCCTGCCGCGGATGTCCCGCATCCTGCACCTGACCGGCGCCGGCTCGGTGATCGTCCTGAGCAGCCTGTCCTTCCTGTACAGCGATGCCCCGACGGCGCTGGCCGTCGTGGTGATCACCTCGCTGATCTTCCTCGGGCCGGTCTGGACGGGGGACCTGATGCGCAAGCACCGCGAGGAGGCGGAGGCCCAGCGGTTGCGGGCCGAGCAGACCGCGCTGCTCTCCGAGATGGACCGCCGCCAGGCCGTGGTGGCCGAACGGTCGCGGATGGCGAGGGAGTTGCACGACGTGGTGGCCAACCACCTGTCGGCCATCGCGATCCACGCCACCGGCGCCCAGTCGGTGGCCCGGCGTCAGCGGCGTCCCGAGGAGGACCCGTTGGTGGCGGCCCTGGGGGTGATCCGGGAGAACAGCGTGCAGGGATTGGCCGAAATGCGCCGCATGATCGGGCTGCTGCGCGACAGCGGCGGCGGTGAGGCCGACGAGTCGTACGCCGCACCCGATCTGGGGGCGGTGGACGCGCTGGTGGCCAAGGCCCGGGCGGCCGGGCGGGACGTGGGGCTGGAGTTCGACCTCGCGGAGCGTGGCGAGCGCGGGGAGCTCGCGGTACCGGTCGGGCTGGCGGCGTACCGGATCGTGCAGGAGTCGCTCACCAACGCGCTGAAGCACGCCGGCCCGGGGCAGGTCCGGGTGCTGCTGGAGTACGGTCCGCAGGAGTTGCGGATCGCCGTGGACAGCCCGTACCGCACCGACGTGGCCCGGGAACTGCCCGGCGCCCGGGCGGGGATGGTGGGCATGCGGGAACGGGCCGGGCTGCTCGGCGGCAGCTTCGAGGCGGGCCCGGACGGGGAGCGCTGGAGCGTGCACGCGGTGCTGCCGCGGGAACTGGTGACCGAGGAAGGGGAGCGGCGGGCATGACGATTCGGGTGCTGGTGGCCGAGGACCAGGCGGCCGTCCGGGCGGCGCTGGTGATGATCCTGCGGGCCGAGCCGGACCTGGAGGTGGTCGGGCAGGCCGCGGACGGCGAGGAGGCGGTGCGCCTGGCCCTGGAGCTGCGGCCGGACGTCGTCCTGATGGACGTGCAGATGCCCCGGCTGGACGGCGTCTCGGCGACCGGCCGGGTGGTGGCCGCCGGAGCCGCCCAGGTGCTGGTGCTGACCACCTTCGACCTGGACGAGTACGTCTACGGCGCGCTGCGGGCCGGTGCGGCCGGCTTCCTGCTGAAGGACCTGGAGGCGGACACCCTGGTCGAGGGCATCCGCACGGTGGCGCGCGGGGACGGCATGCTGGCGCCCTCGGTGACCAGGCGGCTGATCGGCACCTTCGCCCGCCCCGGGCGCACGGTCGGGCCCGAGGTGCGGGAGTCGGTGTCGGGTCTCACACCGCGGGAGCGGGAGGTGCTGGCCTGCATCGGGGCCGGGATGTCGAACGGTGAGATCGCCGGGCGGCTGGAGATGGCCGAGGCGACCACCAAGACGCACGTCAGCCGCATCCTCGCCAAGCTGCGGCTGCGCAGCCGGGTGCAGGCGGCGATCCTCGCGCAGGACCTCGGTCTGACGATCTGAACAACGGCCCTCCGGTATCGGGCCAGGTCAGTCGCAGATCACACTCCCGGATGACACCACTGCGGGCGGAAGGGCATTAGAGTCCGGCGCATGAGCGGCGCGGCTCATGAGCGGGCGACCCCTGCCCTGAGCCGCCTTCAGGGCCCGCCCGCAGGGCGGCGACGGCATCCGGGAGACCCAGCCATGAGCAACGCGTCCAGCAAGCAGATCGCCGTGATCGGGGCCGGCCTGATGGGGGCCGGGATCGCCCAGGTCTCCGCCCAGGCCGGTCACCCGGTGGTGCTGCGGGACGTCACCGAGGAGGCGCTGCAGCGCGGTCTCGCGGGCATCCGGTCCTCGTACGAGAAGTTCGTCGCCAAGGGCCGGATGACCGCCGAGGACGCCGAGGCGGCGCTCGGCCGGATCACCACCACGACGGACCTGGGCGCGGTCGCCGAGGCCGACATCGTGGTCGAGGCGGTCTTCGAGCAGTTGGACGTCAAGGAGGGCGTCTTCAAGGAGCTCGACAAGATCGCCAAGGACGGCGCGGTGCTCGCCTCCAACACCTCGGCCATCCCGATCACCCGGATCGCCGCGGCCACCCGCCGCCCCGAGTCGGTCGTCGGCGTGCACTTCTTCTCGCCGGTGCCGCTGATGCGCCTGGTCGAGCTGGTGCGGGGCTACAAGACCAGCGACGAGACGCTCGCCACCGCGCGCGCCTTCGCCGAGGGCGTGGGCAAGGAGGTCGTGGTGGTCAACCGCGACGTGGCCGGCTTCGTCACCACCCGCCTGATCATGGCGCTGGTCGTCGAGGCCGCCAAGCTCTACGAGTCGGGCGTCGCCACCGCCGAGGACATCGACACCGCCTGTCGGCTCGGTTTCGGCCACGCGATGGGCCCGCTGGAGACCGCCGACCTGACTGGCGTCGACATCCTGCTGCACGCCGCCCGCAACATCTACGCCGAGACCCAGGACGAGAAGTTCGCCGCGCCGGAGATCATGGCGCGCATGGTCACCGCCGGTGACCTGGGCCGCAAGAGCGGACAGGGCTTCTACCCCTACCCGGGCAAGTGACCCGCCGGGGCCGGTGACCGGCCGGGCCGTGCGGTCACCGGACCGTGCGGCCCACCGCGCCGGGGGCGGGTGAGTTTCCTCACGCCGGGTGCCGCAGACGGGTGATTTGGGCGGTAATCGAGCGTAGGTGTGGAGACTTCCTGCGTATATTCCCTCGGACGAGTGAAGTTGCTTCAGATCTGGCCGGAACCAGCAACCTGCGGACCTGGTTCACCGTCAGATGAGGGGGACCCGGTCCACGCCGACGATGCTGCGGCCGGGCCCGGGCGCGGGGCTTCAGGCCCGCCCGGATGGACACCCGATCCCGGGCCCGCGCGGCCGGGGCGGAACGACCCGTACCAGTGACCGCCAGGCGGAGGAGGAGACCATGCGCATCACGGGCGACCACGCGGCGCTGGCCATCGAGGGCGGCCTCGACGTGCGCACCGCCGCCGACGCGCGGGTCCGACTGCACCAGGCCGTCGACGGCGGGCGGGGCGATCTCGTGCTGGACCTCGGCCGGCTGGAGTTCTGGGACGCCACCGGCCTCGGCGTGATCATGGGAACCCACCGCCGGGCCGGCCGGATCGGCCGCCGGCTGGTGCTGCGGTCCGTCCCGGCGCAGCTCCAGCGGCTGCTGGTGGCCACCCGGCTGAACCGCATCCTCGCCGTCGAGGGCGCCGTCTCGGAGCCCCGCGGCGCGACGCTGCCCGCGCTCGGCCCGGTGCTGTAGACCCTCCGCCGGGCCTCCCGCGCCCCGTCTCCGCCGGCCCTCCCGCGCCCCCGTCGCCTCCTGCGCCCCCTTCGGGGAGGGACCGCCCTGCGCGCGGCGGGCCGGATGTGCAAGAGTCTGCCGTCAGAAAGACGGCCGCCGGGGACAGGACCGGCTCCTCCCCGCCTCCGGCGGGGTGGGGGTCCCCCCGGCCGGAGGCAGGGGAGTGCCCCCGGCCCGGAGCGGCCGTACCGAGTCGTCGGCCGACCAGGGGCGGAGCAGATCGTGGGACAGCCATCCGGTGAGTTCCGGCAGGAAGCCGTGCGCACCCGGGGCGGTGAGCTGGTCTCCGGCGCCCTGCTGGTGACCGTCGGCACCCCGGACGGGTCCGAGGTCCGGCCCTGCCCCGAGGAGTGGCGGCCCCGCCCGCGCCGGATCGGGCGCACCGAGCCCGCCCGCGGACCGGTCGGCGGCCCCGGCCGCGCGGTCGGACCGCTCGCCCTCGGCGCCGGCCCCGCCGACCTGCCGCTGCTCGACCGCGAGGCCGACATCGCCCACCTGCTCGGCCTGCTCGCCGAGGGGCGTTCGATACGCCTGGTCGGCCAGGCCGGCTCGGGCCGCAGCGCGCTGCTGTCGGCCGTCGCCGAGGCGGCGTGCGACCTCGCGCCCGGCGGCGTCGTCCAGCTCTGCGGCCACCGCCGCACCGGTGACGACCTGCTCCAGGACCTCTTCGCCGCCACCCACCAGGCCCCCGGCTTCCGCCCCGATCCGGGCCAACTCGCCGAGCACCTCGCCCGGGTCGGCGCGATCGTGGTGGTCGACGAGGTCGAACCGGCCGGCGCGGAGCTGGAACACCTGCTCGCCGCCGCCCCGGACTGCGCCTTCCTGATCTCCGTCGCCCCCGACGGCCCGCCGCTGCCCGCCGACTCCCGGCTGCAGGACCACCTCGTCGCCGGGCTCTCCCGCTCCGCCTGCCTCGCGCTGGCCGCCCGGCTGGCCGGCCGGCCCCTCGACGCGGCCGAGAAGGCCTGGGCGGTCGACCTCTGGTTCGAGTCCGAGGGGCTGCCGCTGCGCTTCGTCCAGGCCGCCGCGCTGCTGCGGCAGCGGGACGTCGCGGTGGACGCGCTGGTCGCCGCCGAGGAGGACCGGCTGGGCGTCTTCGGGGCGGTCGAGGAGCCCGAGCGGCACCCCGACCCGGCGGTCCGCGAGAGCGAGCTGCGCGGTACCGTCCCGCTGCCGTCCGTGGCCGAGAGCGCCTCGCCCGCCGTCCGGCTCGCCGAGGGCCTCAGCGAGCCGGCCCAGGCCGTGCTGAGGCTCGCGGTGGCGCTCGGCGGCGAGTGCCCGACCGCCCCGCACCTGCCCGCGCTGATCGACGTCGGCCAGGGCGAGAGCGCGCTGCACGAACTCGCCGACGCCGGGCTGGCGGTGTCCATCGGCGGCCACCACCGGCTCACCGCGGGCGCGCTCGACCTCCTCGCCCCGCACTGGCCGGCCCGCGGCAGCATCGACGGCGCCGCCCAGCACTTCGCCTGGTGGGTCGGGCACAGTTCGGTGTCCACGGAACAGATCGCGGCCGAGGCGGAGGTGGTGATCGGGGTGCTGCTGGCCGACCGGGCCGCCGGCCGGCACGCCGCCGTCCTGCGGCTGGCCCGGGCGGCGGGGCCGGCGCTGGCGCTGGCACTGCGCTGGGGCGCCTGGGAGCGTGCCCTGCTGCTCGGTCTGGAGGCCGCCCGCAACACCGGCTCCCGGGCCGACGAGGCCTGGTTCCACCACGAGTTGGGCGTCTACGCGATCTGCGTCCGGGAGCCCGGGCGCGCCGTCGCCGAACTGGAGTCCGCGCTGACCCTGCGGGCCGCGCTCGGCGAGCCGCGCGGGGCCGCCGGCGCCCGTCGGATGATCGACCTGCTGCGCGCCGACGGCCGGCAGCTGCCCGCCGCCGCGTCGACCGCTCCGATACCCGTCCGACGTCCGGTCATCCGGGCGATCGCGCAGGTGCCGTGGCGGTTCAAGACCACCCCCGGCACGGCCGGCGGCACCCGGCGCACCGTGATCGCCGCCTCGGCGGCCGTCCTCGCGCTCGGCGTGCTCGGTACGGCGGTCGGGCTGAGCGTCACGGGCCCGGACGAGCACCGGGGCACCGACCCGCACAGCAGCACGGACGACGGCACCGGCCTGCCGGCGGGCCGGCCGACGCCCCGGCCGAGCCTGAGCCCCACCGCCTCGCCCTCCGAGGGCACGCAGAGCCCGGAGGCCTCGCCGTCGCAGGACACGGAGGCGCCGGAGAGCAGTGGCGGGCCGTCGCACTCGCCGTCGGCGTCCGGGTCGGCGTCGAAGAAGGCCGGCAAGTCGCCCACCGCGTCGGGGTCGGCCTCGCAGCCGCCCTCCCCGGGCCAGTCGCAGCCGCCGGTGGTACCGCCCGTGCAGCCGCCGCCGGTTCAGCCGACCGTGCCGCCCGCGGTGCCGAGCACCTCCGGTCCGGTGACGACGCCGACGACGACCGCGCCCCCGACACCGAGCACGTCGCCCACCGGGACGACACCGTCGGGCTCACCGAGCCCGACGGCGCCTCCGACGACGCCCTGACGGAATCAGGGCACGACGGTCAGAACAGCTTGAGCTTGTCGTCGTCGATGCCGCGCAGCCCGTCGTAGTCCAGCACCACGCAGCCGATGCCGCGGTCGGTGGCGAGGACGCGGGCCTGGGGCTTGATCTCCTGCGCGGCGAAGACGCCCTTCACCGGAGCGAGCAGCGGGTCCCGGTTGAGCAGCTCCAGGTAGCGGGTGAGCTGCTCGACGCCGTCGATCTCGCCGCGGCGCTTGATCTCGACGGCGACGGTCGTGCCGTCGGAGTCGCGGCAGAGGATGTCGACCGGGCCGATCGCGGTCGGGTACTCGCGGCGGATGAGCGACCAGCCGGCGCCGAGCACCTCCATCCGGTCGGCCAGCAGCTCCTGGAGGTGTGCTTCGACACCGTCCTTGATCAGGCCGGGGTCCACCCCGAGCTCGTGGGAGGAGTCGTGCAGCACCTCCTCCAGCGTGATGATGAGCTTCTCGCCGGCCTTGTTGATCACTGTCCAGACCCCGTCGGCCTCCTTGAGGGTGCACGGCGGGGACATCCAGTTGAGCGGCTTGTAGGCGCGGTCGTCGGCGTGGATGCTGACGCTGCCGTCGGCCTTGACCAGGATGAGCCTGGTGGCGGAGGGCAGATGGGCGGAGAGCCGACCGGCATAGTCGACTGAGCAGCGGGCAATTACGAGACGCACGGTCGACCACGCTAGCCCACCGGGGCCAGTTGATGCGATTCCGCGACGGCCGGGTGAAGAATCCGCGAACCCCGCGAACATGGAGGTTCGGCGATCCCGCGAATGCCTGTCGGCACTCTGGCGCCCGTTCCCACGGGCAGCTACGGTGTGTGACGGCTTGCTTGCAGCGGAGCTGTCAACGGGGACGGAGACTTCAGATGAACGATCCAGCAGGATCCGGCCAATCTGGTGCAGCGAGGCGTATTTACGGAGCAATCCACAGGAATCCCCGGCCTCGCCCCCCATTGGCTGCCACGCTGTTCTGAGCGGCCGGCGCCCCCGACGCGTCCCTCGACGCGGCCTAGGCGCCGACGCCTCCGCACGGTGCCGGAAACAGCCGTCCGACGGCGTTCCGGACATCACGCGCGATTCGCCCACCCTCACCCTCAGCTTGGACTACGCATCACCACCCGGGCGCCGCGCGGGTGGACCGCGAGAGGAGAATCCATGTCGCTCGACGTCTCACCGGCCCTGCTGGAAAAGGCCGAGCGGGGCGAGGTCGACGAGCGGGAATTCGTCGACTGCGTCCGCGTCTCCCTGCCGTACGCCTGGGAGCTGATCAGTTCGCTGGTCGCCCAGGCGAAGGTCGACGGCACCGACTTCGCCGACAACCACGTACCGCCGCCCAGCGAGCAGGCCCGCGGCCAGCTCCTGCGGGCACTCGCCAGCGACGCCATCCGGGGTGCGCTGCAGCGCCACTTCGGCGTCCGGCTGGCCTTCCAGAACTGTCACCGGGTGGCGGTGTTCCTGCCGTCGGACTCCAACGAGGCGCGGTTCGATCGCTTCACGTCCGTCCGGGAGCAGCTGCTCAACCAGTCCGAGGAACTCCGGGACTGCTGATCGTCGGGCCGGTCGCGCCGGTACGACGGCGCAGCGAGCACCGGGGCCGCCGCGGCGGCTCCGGAACGCCACCGGGCCGCCCCACCCCGCCGAGGGGAGGGGCGGCCCGGCGGCGTCCGTCGTCCGGACCGGCCCGTCGGCGTCAGCCCAGCTGCGGCAGCACCTCGGAGCCCAGCCGGGCGATGTTCTGCAGGGTGGCCTCGCGGTCGCCGCTGCCCTCGGCGAGGAGCGCGAAGCGCCGGATGCCGGTGCGCTCGGCGGTGGCCAGCAGCCGGTCGGCGCACTGCTTCGGCGTGCCCACCGCGTGCAGGTCGCAGAGGAGTTCGGTGTACGCGTGCGGGTCGCGCATCTTGCGCTCCCGGCCGTCCACGGTGCGGTGCGCGCCGAGCCCGTACTCGAACCAGCCGGGCATCGCGCGCAGCAGCGTGGCCCGGGCCGCCGAGGTGCGGTCGTCGACCTGCGCCACCCCGGCCGCGACGTGCTGGCGGCCGATCCGGCGCAGCTGCTCCTCGCTCCGCCCGGCGGCCAGCCAGGCGGTGCGGTAGAGCTCCAGCATCCGCAGCTTGTCGTCGTCGCCGGAGTGCATGCCGAGCAGCATCGGCAGGCCGCGTTCGGCGGCGAGCCGTACCCCGCCGGGCGAGGTGCAGGCCACCACCAGCGGCGGGCCGGCCACCGGGTGCCCGGAGGCGGTGAGTTCCTCGCCGGGTCCGGTCGTCTCCACCCGCTGGCGGGGGAAGCGCAGCAGCCCGGACTGGTCGCCGAGGCCGAGCCAGGCGCCGAGGTCGGGCCGTCGGGGCGGCTCGGTGGCGCGCGGCACCACGGCCACCTCCGGGAAGCTGAACTGCGGTCCGTCCGCGCCCACGCGCGAGCTGCGCAGCCAGCGCAGCAGTAGGTCGAGCCGCTCCGGGAAGCCCTGCTCGAAGGCCTCCACACCGCCGCCGAAGACGTCCAGGTCGATCCAGGGACCGCCGCGCCCCACCCCGAGCGTGAACCGCCCGCCGGAGACGAGGTGCAGCATCGCGGCCTGTTCGCCGAGGGCCACCGGGTGGGCGGTGGAGAGCACGCTGACCGCCGTGCCGATGCCGATCCGGCGGGTGCGGCCGAGCAGCATCGCGGCGAGCGTGGCGGCGTTCGGGCAGACCCCGTACGGGACGAAGTGGTGCTCGGCCAGCCAGACGCTGTCCAGGCCCGCCCGCTCGGCCTCGACGGTGGCCCGGACCGTCCGGTCCAGGGCCTCGCCGTGGGTCTGTCCGGGGAACTGGGCCGAGAGCAGGAAGGCACCGACCCGGACCGGTGCGGTGTCCGCGGCGCGCGCGCCGGAGCGCTGGGGTGCCGGCAGGGGGGTGCCGGTGGCGGTGGCCGGGCCGGTGGTGGTCGGTGCCGGGCCGACTGCGGGCGGCCGGACTCCGACGGGTCGGCGGGTCTCGGCGCGGGCGCTGGTCTTGGTCATCCTTGGGCCTCCTCGGGTGCGCGCAGGGTCTGCGGGCCCCGCCTGTCCCCTTGTGAGTAACCGATGTCATGTGCCAATGGCACGCCGAACCACGAATTTCACAGAAGAACGGGTGGATATCACGGGAAACACCGAACCGCCGGGCGGTGCCGTGATAGTGGCTCCGGGGGGTATGCGCCGGCCGTAACCTGGAACCGGTCCCGAGCCCCCGTAGAGAGGTAGCCAGACGTGTCGCCCCGCCGCAACCGGATCAAGAGTGCAGCCGATCACGAGGCCTCGGCGCCGGCCGCCCCGCTCGGCGGCGCCCTGCGCCGCACCGAGAGCTACCGGGGCGACGACTGGGTGGTGCAGACGGTGGCCGGCACCGCCGGCCGGCACTACCGCTGCCCGGGCTGCGACCAGGAGATCCCGCCGGGCGTCGGTCATGTGGTGGCCTGGCCGCTGCACGGCGCCGGCGTGGACGACCGCCGGCACTGGCACCGGGCCTGCTGGGGCGCCCGCGACCGGCGGGCCTCCAACGTCCAGCGCGGCCGCGGCGCCCCCCGGTACTGAGGGTGCCGCGACCGCGCCGGTGAGCCGGGTCAGGCGTCGCGCTTCTTCAGCACCAGCGCGCCGCCGACCAGCGCGGCCACCGTCCAGGCCAGGCAGATCGCGAAGCCGGCCCACGGGCCGTACGGCTGGTTGTGCTGCTCGTAGACCAGCATCATCCGCGAGCCCGCGTAGTCGGGGAAGTAGTGCGCCAGCGTCTTGACCTTCGGCACCGCCGAGAGGATCGGCGAGAGCAGGAAGAAGAACGGCACCAGCACGCCCAGGGCCAGCGTCTGGTTGTGCAGCATCGCGGTGACGCCGGCCGAGAACAGGCAGAGCAGCGTCAGGTACATCGCCGCGCCGAACACCGCGCGCAGCACGTGCGGTTCGCCGATGCTGGTGGAGTGGTCGCCGAGCAGCGACTGGCCGACGAAGAACGTGATGAACGCGGTGACCAGGGAGACCGCGAAGGCCAGCGCGCCGAGCACGACCGCCTTGCCGGTGAGCAGGGTCCCGCGCTGCGGGACGGCCGCCAGGGTGACCCGGATCATCCCGCTGCTGTACTCGTTGCCGACCGCCAGCACGCCGAAGACGATGATGGCCAGTTCGCCGAGGATGATGCCGGAGAAGGCCGTCCCGGTGGCGTCGAACGGGACGTCCGTGTCACCCCGGAACTCCTCGAAGTTGTTGTTGGTGAGCAGGGACAGCAGCGCGCCGAGGCCGAGCGTGATCACGAAGGCCAGCGCGAGCGTCCAGACCGTCGACCGGACGCTTCGGATCTTCGTCCACTCGGAGCGCAGCACCGCCGGGAAGGACGCCATCTCAGTTCTCCTTCTGCTGTGCGGCCGCCGGCTGCTGCGCCGCGGCACCCTGCCAGGTCGCGCCCCAGGTGCCGGGTGCGCCGGCCGCGTCGCGGCCCTCGCCGCTCCCGGCGTGGTACTCCACCGAGTCGGCCGTCATCTGCATGAACGCCTCTTCCAGCGAGGCCTGCTGGGGGCTGAGCTCGTGCAGCACGACCCCGTGGGTGGCGGCCAGCTCGCCGAGTGCGGCGAGCTCGCCGTCGACCACCTCGTAGGAGCCGTCCGGGCCCGGTTCGCTGCGCAGTCCGGCGCCGGCCAGGGCGTCCAGCAGCCGCTCGGGCTGGGGGGTGCGCAGCCGGACGGCGGAGCGGGAGTTGCGCCGGATGAACTCGGCCATCGGCAGGTCGGCGAGGAGCCGGCCCTTGCCGATGACGACCAGGTGGTCGGCGGTGACGGCCATCTCGCTCATCAGGTGGGAGGAGACGAAGACGGTCCGGCCCTCGGCGGCGAGGCGCTTCATCAGGTTGCGGATCCAGAGGATGCCCTCCGGGTCCAGCCCGTTGACCGGCTCGTCGAACATCACGATCTCCGGGTCGCCGAGCAGGGCGGAGGCGATGCCGAGCCGCTGGCCCATGCCGAGCGAGAAGCCCCGGGCGCGCTTGCGGGCGACCGGGGTGAGCCCGACCAGGGCGAGCACCTCGTCGACCCGGCCGGTGGGGATGCGGTTGCTCTGGGCGAGCCAGAGCAGGTGGTCGCGGGCGGTCCGGCCGGGGTGGACGGCCTTGGCCTCCAGCAGCGCCCCGATGTACTTCAGCGGCTCGCTGAGCTGCCCGTATCTCTTGCCGTCGATGGTGACGCGGCCGCCGGTGGGCCGGTCGAGGTCCAGGATCATGCGCATGGTGGTGGACTTGCCGGCGCCGTTGGGGCCGAGGAACCCGGTGACCACGCCCTGCGGCACCTGGAAGCTGAGCCGGTCCACGGCAAGGGTCTTGCCGTAACGCTTGGTCAGTTCGTGCAACTCGATCATTCGCGCTCCCTCACTCTCCGTCAGGCTATGACAAAGCGGACAGGGCGGCCCGCTGAGTGCGCCCGCCGGGCGCACCGAACTACGGTGGGCGCATGACCCAGCTCCCCTCCGCAGTGTCGGTCCGCGAGAGCGGTACCGGAACACCTCTCGTGCTGTTGCACGCCTTTCCGCTCAACGCCTCGATGTGGTCGGCCCAACTGGACGGGCTGCCCGGGACGACCGGCCACGAGGCCCGGGTGCTGGCGCCCGACCAGCGCGGCTTCGGCGGCACCGAGCTGGGCACCGACGAGCCCTCGCTGGACGCGGTGGCCGACGACGTCGCCCTGCTGCTGGACGCGGCCGGGATCGAGCGGGCGGTGATCGGCGGTCTCTCGATGGGCGGGTACGTGGCGCTCGCCTTCGCCCGCCGGCACCCGCGGCGGATGGCCGGCCTGCTGCTGGCGAACACCAAGGCCACCGCCGACACCGACGCCGCCCGGGCCAACCGCGAGCGGATCGCCACCGCCGTCCTGGCCCGCGACAGCGTCCAGCTGCTGCTCGACGAGCGGATGGCGGTGGGCCAGCTCGGACCGGACTCCGGGCACCTGGTCGACCGGGTGCAGGGGATCATCGCCGCCGCGCCGCCGGCGGCGGTGGCCTGGGCGCAGCGGGCGATGGCGGCCCGGCCGCAGACCCTGGACGTGCTGGCCGGGGTGCGGGTGCCGACCGCGATCGTGGCGGGGGAGCAGGACGCCCTGATGCCCTTGGAGGAGGCCGAGCTGATGGCCCGGGCGCGGCCCGACGCCGAGCTGACCGTCATCCCCGGGGTGGGGCACCTGAGCGCGCTGGAGGCGCCGGAGGCGTTCGACGCGGCGGTGCGCCGGCTCCTGGCGCGGGTGACGCGATGAGGGAGGGGCAGGCGGAGACCGGCGGCTGGGACTTCTCGGCGCTGGAGGTGACCGGCCGGGTACCGGTCACCAACCGCGGCGAGGGGCTGCTCGAACTGACCCTGGAGCCGCTCGGCGAGGACTACTGGATGCGCCCGGGGGAGACCTTCATCGTCACCTCGTACGGCGACTACGGCCCGGGGCACCCCTTCGAGGTGCAGTACTGGCGGGACTCGGTCTCGGTCTGGTGCACGTCGTGGTTCGGCACCGTCTCGGACGACGACGGCAACCAGCTGAGCTGCGGCCACCAGCGGCCGGACGGGGCCTATCCGCGGTGAACGCGAGGAGTGGGAAGTCGGAGCGGCCGACTTCCCACTCCGGGCCGCCACGGAGGCGCCCCAGGGCCCTCCACGGGCCCTCCCGGGGCCCCGGTGGTGCCGCCGGGGTGCCGGACAGCACGACGGGCCCCCGTCCCGGAGGACGGGGGCCCGCTGTGGTTCCGCACTCGCCGGGCGCTCCTACCCGAGGGCGCGCCCTTCGGCCCGTGCGGGGTGCGGCGTCAGCGCGACTGCTGGGCGGGCACGCCCATGGTGTCGTCGTTCGGCAGCGAGGCGGCGGCCACGGCCGCGCCGGTCAGCGTCGCCAGCATCTCGCGGACGTTGGTCAGCTGGGCGTTGATGCTGTCGCGGCGGTTGGTGAGCGCCGCCAGCTCGCGCTCGGATTCGCTGCGGATCCGGTCGGCCTTGGCGTTGGCGTCCGCGACGATGTCCTCGGACTGGCGCTGGGCCGTCTCCACCGTCTGGCGGGCGCGGCGCTCGGCGTCGGTGCGCAGCTTCTCGGCTTCCAGGCGCAGCTGCTCGGCCCGGTGCTCGATCTCGGCCAGGCGCTTCTCGGCCTTGGCCTGACGGGCGGCCAGGTCGCGCTCGGACTGCTCGCGGCGCTTGGCCAGGTTGGTCTCGAACTCCAGCGCGGCCTGGGCGGCCTTGGTGCGGGTCTCCTCGAAGAGGGCGTCCGCCTCCTCGCGCTTGTTCTGGGCGTCCTTGTTGGCCTCGGCACGCAGCTGGGCGCTGTCGCTCTTGGCCTTGTCGACGATCCGCAGACCCTCGTCCTCGGCCTTGGCCTTGCGGTCCTTGGCGTAGTTCTCGGCCTCGGTGCGGACCTGCTGGGCGGCCGCCTCGGCGAGCTCGCGGTGCTGCTCGGCGGCGCGGTGCGCCTCGTCGCGCAGGTCCTTGGCCTCCTCCTCGGCGAGTCGCAGGATCTTCTCGACCCGGGCGCCGAGGCCGGCGTAGGAGGGCTCGGCCTCGGTGACCGCCGCCTGCGCGGTCTGGGTCTCCAGGTGGAGCTCCTCGATGCGCTTCTCCAGCGCGCTGATCCGGGTCAAGGCACTGTCACGGTCGGCCACCAGCTTGGTGATCCGCTCGTCGACCTGGGCACGCTCGTACCCACGGCGCACCAGGTCGAAGCCGTGAGGGGAGTGACTGTCGCTCATGGGGTTCTGGGCTTCCTGTCGTCAAACCGCTGAGGTGGTTGAGGGAATCCTGACACGGTACCGGAGTGTCGTCGGCGAAATGCCGTTGTCTCGCGGAGAATGTCCGCTCAATCGGGTGGTGCGCCACCGGAGCGATTGCCACCCGACCGGGGGGAACCGACTCCGGCACCGGCCTTGGCCCCCCCGTCTTTCTTGCTGGTACTTCCCCCGTTTGCCTGCGCGACCGGTGACGGTGCCTCGAACGCCTCCAGTGCGGACAGCACGTCCTGCACCCTGGAGATCTCGGTGTTGATGTCCTTGCGGCGGCGCACCAGCTCGTCCAGCTCGCGCCGGCCCTCGTCGGTGACCCGCGTCGCCTCGGTCCGCGCTTCGGCGAGCACCCGCTCGGCCTCCGCCTTCGCCAGCTCGATCTGCTCGTCGGCGGCCTCGTCGGCGGTCCGCAGGCGCTTCTCCGCCTCGGCCGCCGCCGTCTCGATCCGCTCCTCGGACTCCTCCTGGGCGGACTTCAGCTTGGCCTCGGCCTTGACGATCAGGGCCTCGGCGCGGTCGGTCGAGTCGGAGAGCTTGGTCTCGGCCTCCTTCAGCAGGCCCTCGGCCTTGCGGACGGCCGAGATCCGGACCTTGCTGGCCTCGGCGGACGCCTGCGAGGTCAGCTCGTTGGCGCGCTCCTCGGCGGCCGCGACCAGCGCCGCCGCCCGCTCCTCGGCCTCGGCGACGGCGGCCACCGCCTGCTCCTCGGCCTCGGTCAGCTGCTCCTGGGCGGCCGTCACCAGCGCGTCCACCCGCTCGCCGGCCGACTTCATCGCCTGCGCGTTCTCCTTGCGGGCGCGCTCGTGCAGGGCCTCCACCTCGGCGTCGGTGCGCTCGCGCAGCTCCTCGGCGCGCTCGCGGATCGCGGTGGCGTCCCGGCGCGCCTCGGAGAGCAGGGCGTCGGCGTCGGCCCGGCCCTTCTCGACCGCGGCCTGCCCGGCCGCCTCGCCGGCCGCGACCAGCCGGTCGGCCTCCTTGCGGGCGGCCGCGACCATCGCGTCCGCCTGCTCCTCGGCGGCGGCGGTGGTGGCCAGCGCGGTGGTCTGGGCGTCCTCGCCGAGCGCCTCGGCGTCGGCGAAGGCCCGCTCCAGGACGGACTTGGCCTGCTCGCGGGTGGCCTTGTCGAACTGCTCGGCGGCCTCGCGGGTGTCCGCGTCGAAGGCGTCGGCGCGGGCGTGGGTGTCCGCGTCGTAGTCGTCCGCGAGGCTCCTGGTGGCCAGCGCGTACTCCTCGGCCTCGGCCCGCAGCGCGGCCGCGAACTCCTCGGCCTCGGCGATGGCGGCGGCGGCCCGCTCGTCGGCGGCGGCCACCGTCCGGGCGGCCCGCTCCTCGGCGGCGGCCCGCTGCTGCTCGGCGGCCTCCTGGGCGGCGCGCAGCTCGGCCTCGGCGTCGGCGCGCAGCCGCTCGTCGTAGGCCTGCGCCTCGGCGTGCCGACGGGCCAGCTCGGCCTCGGCGGCCTCGCGTTCGGCGGCCAGCTCCAGCTCGGTCTGCTCGCGCAGCGCGGCCGTCTCGGCGGCGGTCCGGGCCCGCAGGTCGGTGGTCTCGCGGTCGGCCAGCGCGCGCTGTTCGGCGGTCTCCCGGTCGGCGAGGGCCCGCTGCTCGGTGGTCTCGCGGTCGGCCGCCTCGTGCAGCTCGGCGACCGCGCGGTCGGTGCGCTCGCGCAGCTCGGCGGTCTCCCGCTCGGCCAGCGCCCGCAGCTCGGCGGTCTCCCGCTCGGCGGTGTCGCGCAGTTCGTCGGCGGCCTGCGCGGCCTCCCGGCGGACCTCGGCGGACTCGCGCTCGGCGGTGGCCCGCAGCTCGGCGATCTGCTGGGACGCGGCCTCGTGCATGCCGGCCACCGACTGGCGGACCTCGGCGGCCTCGTCCTCGGCGGTGGCGACCAGCTCGGCGGCCTCGGCCTTGGCGGCGGCGACCAGCTCGGCGGCCTCGGCCTTGGCGGCGGCCACCGACTCGTCGCCGTCGACGCCGGCCTGTGCCAGCACCGCCTGCGCCTCGGCGCGGATCGAGTCGGCGGTGGCACGGGCCTCGGACAGCTCCCGGCCGGCCTCGGCCCGGACGGTCTCGGCCTGCTCGGAGGCCAGGGCCAGGTCGGCCCCGGCCCGCTCGCGCAGCGCCGAAGCAGCCGCCTCGGCCTCGGTCGTCCGCTGCTCGGCGGCGGCCCGGGCGGTCTCCAGCGCCTCCTCGGCCTCCGCCAGCAGGCGGGCCGTTTCGGCGGCGGTGTACTC
>NZ_JBSFNM010000011.1:0-118821 GCF_053587085.1 Kitasatospora sp. NPDC003701 | reverse complement strand
TACCGGTGAGTTCGGCGGCGCCCTGTTCGGCCTCGGTGCGCAGCCGGTCGGCGTGGGCCTCGGCGGCCTCGCGCAGTGCGGCGGTCTCGGCGGCGGTGTACTCGGTGAGTTCGGCGGCGCCCTGTTCGGCCTCGGTGCGCAGCCGGTCGGCGTGGGCCTCGGCGGCCTCGCGCAGTGCGGCGGTCTCGGCGGCGGTGCGCTCGGTGAGTTCGGCGGCGGCCGACTCGGCCTGCTCGCGGGCGGCCCGGGCGGCGGCCAGCTGCTCGGCGGTCTCCTCGCGCTCGCGGAGCAGCCCGGCGGCGGCCTCCTCGCGCTCGCGCCTGCTCTCCTCGCGCAGCGCCTCGGCGGCGGCGTCGACCTCGGCCCGGGTACGGGCCAGCTCGGCGTCGGCCTCGGTGCGCAGCCGCTCGGCGTCGGCGACCGCGGCGTCCCGGACGGCGGTGGCCTCGGCCTGGGCGTCGGCCCGCACGGCCTGCGCCTCGGCGTTCGCCTCGGCCCGCACCCGCTGGTCGAACTCGGTTGCCTCGCGGCGCAGTTCGCCGGTCTCGCGCTCGGCGGCGGTGCGGTTCTCGGCGGCCGCGGCCTTGGCCGCGGTGAGCGCGTCCTGGCCCTGCTGCTCGGCGTTGCCGACGATCTTCTGGGCCTCGGTGCGGGCCCGTTCGAGGGTCTGCTCGGCGCGGCCCTGGGTCTCGGTGGCCTGCAGCTTGGCCTGCTCGCGCAGCCGCTCGATCTCGGCGGCCGCACCGGCGCGCAGCTCGTCCGCGTCGGTCTTGGCCTTGGTCAGCAGCTCCTCGGCGCTCTTCGCCGACTCCTCGATCTGGACGACGGCCTGGCGGCGGGCCTCGCCGCGGACCCGGTCGGCCTCGGCGGCGGCCTGGGCGCGCAGCTCCTCGGCCTCGGCCCGCAGCCGGGCGGCCTCGTCCTGCATCTGCCGGACCCGCTCGCGGATGCCGGCCGCGTCGTCCAGGGCGGCGTTCTGGGCCTGCTCGACGGCGGCCTGGGCCTGCTCGCGCAGCCGCTCCGCCTCGGCGGCGGCCTCGGTGCGGATCCGCTCGGCCTCCGTGGCGGCCTCGGTACGGGCGGTCTCGGCGTCCTGGTTGGCCCGGCCGAGCATCTCCTCGGCCGTCTTGGCGGCCTTGGCGAGGTGGACGGTGGCGTCCTTGGCGCCGGCCGCCCGGCCGGCCTCCTCGGCCTCGCTGCGCAGCTGCTCGGCGGCGGCCTCGGCCTGGGCGCGCAGCTCGGCGACATCGCGCTCGGCCTGCGACCGCAGGTCCGCGATGGCGGCCTCGGCCTCGGCGCGCAGCTCGCCGGCCACCGACTCGGCGGTGGCGCGCAGCCGCTCGCTCTCCTCGGCGGCGGCCGCCTTGGCGGCCTCCGCCTCGGCCTGCTTGGTGGCGGCCGCGGCCCTGATGGCCTCGGCCTCCTTGGTGGCCTGGGCGACCATCCGGGCGACCTCGGCCCGGGCGGTCTGCGAGCGCTGCTCGCTGGCGGCCTCGCCGTCGGCGACCTTGCGCTCGGCGGCGGCCTCGGCGTCCGCCTGCAGCTGCTCGGCGGCGACCTCGGCCTGGGCGCGCAGCTCGGTGGCCTCCCGGCGGGTGCGCTCGGCCTCGGCGATCGCCGAGGCGCGCAGCCGCTCGATCTCGGCCTGGGCGTGGGCGAGCGCCTCCTCGGCGCGGGCCTGCTCGGCGGTGGCGTGCTCCTTGAGCCGGCCGATCTCGGCCTGGGCGGCGGCGAGCTGCTGCTCGGCGGCGGCGTGCGCGGCGGCCAGCTGCAGCTGGGCCTCGCCGCGGGCGGCGTCCACGTCGGCGGCGGCCTGGGCGCCGGCCTGCTGGGCCTGCTCGGAGGCGGCGCGCAGCAGGCGCTCGGCGTCGCTGTGGGCACGCAGGATGGCGGCCTCGGCGGCGGCCTGGGCCTCGCCGCGGGCGGCGTCGACGTCGGCGGCGGTCTGCGCACGGGCCTGGTCGGACAGCGCGGTGGCCTCGGCGCGGGCGGCGGCCATCATCCGGTCGGCCTCGGCGCGGGCCTCCTGCAGCAGGCGCTGGGCCTCCTGCTCGGTGCCGGCCCGGGTCTGCTCGGCCCAGTTGACGTTCTCGTTGACGTGCTGCTCGGCGCTGCGCCGCAGCTCGGTGAGCTCGTCCTCCAGCTGGCGGCGGCGGGCGGACAGCTCGGCCTCCAGCCGGGCGGTGCGCTCGGCGGCCTCGGCCATCAGCCGCTGGGTGGCCTGCTGGGAGTCGCGCAGCTGCCGCTCGGCGTCGGCGCGCAGCTGCTGGGCCTGCATCTCGGCGGTGCGGAGCATCTGCTCGGCCTGGCCGGACACGGCGTCGAAGGCACGCGGCTGGGCGAGCATGCGACGGGACTCGTGCAGCTTGGCCCGGAGCACCTCCACCTGGTAGGCGAGGTCCTCGGCATGCTCGACGGCCTTGTCCCGCTCCTTGCGAGTCCGATCCATCTCGGCCTCGAACTGGGAGAGGTGATCGTCAACCTCGTAGCGGTCGTAGCCCCGCACTCCGCGGTCCCATCCATCTCCTGGTCGCGTCCTCGACCCGGCCGTTCCCGGGCTCCCGTGTCCGGGGCCCCGGTCCGACTGGTCCTTGCATCCGCAGCCGGTGGACGGCCCCTGTCTGGTCGGGGGCGTCCGCCACGGTCGTCGAAGTCCTGGTCATGGGAGCGCGGTCGTACCGCGTTCCCCCGTCCGGGTGGACTCCTGGGCGAACTCTTGCCTTGTGGAGAATGGTGACAGATCCGAACTGCGACTGTTCAGCCGTGCCCGCGTAATGGACTCCCCTGCGACGGACCCGTCCACCGGTGGGCGGACAGGCCTGTCATCGGCCGTGCCCGTCGTCCCCGTCCCCCGGAGTCTTCGCGCACCTGGGCATTGTAGTGGGAGCGCCCTGCGGGGGAATGGCCGCGTAGGGGTTTTCCGGGCATCGGGCGACATTACTGACGGGTCATGAGGGTGACGGGCCCCCGGCAGGTCCCTCGGCGGGCCGCCGGCAGGCCCCCCGGCGGGTGCCGTCGGGGCCCGACGGCACCCGTGCGCGGGTCAGTGCTCGTCGTGCTCGCCGGGCTCGGCGGAGGTGACCAGTTCGGTCAGCACGCCGCCGCAGTCCTTGGGGTG
Source organism: Kitasatospora sp. NPDC003701 (assembly GCF_053587085.1). Taxonomy (NCBI): domain Bacteria; kingdom Bacillati; phylum Actinomycetota; class Actinomycetes; order Kitasatosporales; family Streptomycetaceae; genus Kitasatospora; species Kitasatospora sp. NPDC003701. The sequence goes on along the minus strand of NZ_JBSFNM010000011.1, from coordinate 115,703 downwards.
CAGGAAGGTGATCCGCGAGCCCATCGAGCCGATCCGGGGCTGCTCGTAGAGGACCCGGACGCCCTTGGCGCGGATGTCCTCGGAGTCGCCGTCCACGTCGGCGGTGCCGAACGCGATGTGGTGGACGCCCTCGCCGTTCTTCTCCAGCCACTTGGCGACGGTGGAGTCGGGCCGGGTGGGCTCCAGCAGCTGCAGGTAGGAGGCGCCGCCGTCACCGGTGTCGTTGATCTTGAGCATGGCCTCGCGCACCCCCTGCTCCTCGTTGACCTCGCTGTGGAACACCTCGAAGCCGTAGGTGGCGCGGTAGAACTCGACCGTCTTGTCGAGGTCTCGGCAGGCGATGCCGATGTGGTCGATGCGGGTGAGCACGGTGGCCTCCGGGTCTGGGCGGGCAACGGGACGGCAACAGTGCAGCGCATGCGGCCGGGGTGCGCCAGCGATCCGGGTGCGAGCCTGCTCACACGGGCGGGGTTCACCCGGACCGGGTTGACACGGTGTTGACTGGACAGTGCCAGTGCGCTCGATCACACCGTCGCTGCGGTGACGGACGGGTAGCAGGTCAGTACATTGAGCGGAATCCTCACCTGGCCACGACGTGCGAAGGGGCTCGTCCCATGACCAACACCACCTCTGTGATCGTTGCCGGTGCGCGGACCCCGATGGGTCGCCTGCTCGGTTCGCTCAAGGGATTCTCCGGCTCCGACCTCGGGGCCGTCGCGATCAAGGCCGCCCTGGAGCGGGCCGGCGTCGCGGGGGACCAGGTCCAGTACGTGATCATGGGCCAGGTGCTGCAGGCCGGCGGCGGCCAGATCCCGGCCCGCCAGGCCGCCGTCAAGGCGGGCATCCCGATGAGCGTCCCGGCGCTCAGCCTCAACAAGGTCTGCCTCTCCGGCCTGGACGCCATCGCACTGGCCGACCAGCTGATCCGGGCCGGCGAGTTCGACATCGTGGTGGCCGGCGGCCAGGAGTCCATGACCAACGCCCCGCACGTGCTGCCGAAGTCCCGCGAGGGCTACAAGTACGGCGCGATCGAGATGCTCGACACGATGGCGCACGACGGCCTGACCGACGCCTACGAGAACATCCCGATGGGCGAGTCGACGGAGAAGCACAACACCCGTCTGGGCATCCCGCGCGAGATCCAGGACGAGATCGCCGCCGCCTCCCACCAGCGGGCCGCCAAGGCCCAGCAGAACGGCATCTTCGCGGCCGAGATCGCCCCGGTGGAGATCCCGCAGCGCAAGGGCGAGCCGCTGGTCTTCAGCGAGGACGAGGGCATCCGGGCGGACACCACGGTCGAGGGCCTGGCCAAGCTGCGTCCGGCCTTCACCAAGGACGGCACGATCACCGCCGGCACCTCCTCGCAGATCTCCGACGGCGCCGCCGCGGTGGTCGTGATGAGCAAGGCCAAGGCCGAGGAGCTGGGCCTGAGCTGGATCGCCGAGATCGGCGCGCACGGCAACGTCGCGGGCCCGGACAACTCGCTGCAGTCGCAGCCGTCCAACGCGATCAAGCACGCGCTGGCCAAGGAGGGCCTGGAGGTCGGCGACCTCGACCTGATCGAGATCAACGAGGCGTTCTCGGCCGTCGCCCACCAGTCGATGAAGGACCTGGGCGTCTCCTCCGACATCGTCAACGTCAACGGCGGCGCGATCGCGCTCGGCCACCCGATCGGCATGTCCGGCGCCCGCGTGGTGCTGCACCTGGCGCTGGAGCTCCAGCGGCGCGGCGGCGGCATCGGCGCGGCCGCCCTCTGCGGCGGCGGCGGCCAGGGCGACGCGCTGATCGTCCGCGTCCCGCAGGAGCAGGCCGCCAAGGCCTGATCATCCGACATACCTTCGGGGCTGCGGACCGCCACCAGCGGTCCGCAGCCCTTCGGCGCTAGGAGCTCCTGATGATCGATGTCGCGACCCTGGTCGAGCAGGCCCGGGAGGGCCGGCCGCGTGCGGTGGCCCGGCTGATCTCGCTGGTCGAGAACGCCGCCCCGCAACTGCGCGAGGCGATGGCGGCGCTGGCCCCCTACACCGGCCGGGCCTACACCGTCGGGCTGACCGGCTCGCCCGGCGTGGGCAAGTCCACCTCGACCTCCGCCCTGGTCTCCGCCTACCGCCGGCTCGGCAAGCGGGTCGGGGTGCTGGCGGTGGACCCGTCCTCGCCGTTCTCCGGCGGTGCGCTGCTCGGCGACCGGGTCCGGATGCAGGACCACGCCACCGACCCCGAGGTGTTCATCCGCTCGATGGCCACCCGCGGCCACCTCGGCGGCCTCTCCTGGTCGGCCCCGCAGGCGCTGCGGGTGCTGGACGGGGCCGGCTGCGACGTGATCCTGGTCGAGACCGTGGGCGTCGGCCAGTCCGAGGTGGAGATCGCCGCCCAGGCGGACACCACCGTGGTGCTGCTCGCCCCCGGGATGGGCGACGGCATCCAGGCCGCCAAGGCCGGGATCCTGGAGATCGGCGACGTCTTCGTGGTCAACAAGGCCGACCGGGACGGCGCCGACGCCACCGCCCGGGAGCTGAACCACATGCTCGGCCTGGGCGAGGCCCGCGGGGCGGGGGACTGGCGCCCGCCGATCGTGAAGACCGTGGCGGCCCGCGGCGAGGGCATCGACGAGGTGGTCGAGGCGCTGGAGAAGCACCGCGCCTGGCTGGAGGAGCACGGCGAGCTGGCCGTGCGCCGCCGCCGCCGGGCCGCCGACGAGATCGAGGCGATCGCGCTGTCCGCGCTGCGGGCCCGGATCGGCAACCTGCACGGCGACCGCCACCTGGCCACCCTGGCCGAGCGGGTGGTGGCCGGCGAGCTGGACCCCTACGGCGCCGCCGACGAACTGGTCGCCGGACTCACCCAGGCCTGAACACGGCGAAAGGGCCGGTCCCCGTCGAGTACGGAGGACCGGCCCGGACCCGCCCCTTGCCCGGAGGCGGGCGGGTGAGGATCAAGCGCGGCCGCGAAGCCCCCGCAGGTGCTCGGCGACCGGTGCCAGCGCCTCGTACATCGCGTCCAGCTGCTCGGGCGTGAAGCGGTCGATGAAGTGCGCCCGGACGCTGCGCACGTGGTCCGGGGCGACCTTCTGCATGGTCTCCCAGCCCTGCTCGGTGAGGTGGGCGTAGAGACCGCGCCGGTCGCCCGGACACTCCTGCCGCAGCACCAGCCCGGCCGTCTCCATCCGCGTGATCTGGTGCGAGAGCCGGCTCTTGGACTGCAGGGTGGCGGTGGCCAGGTCGGTCATCCGCATCCGCCGCTCGGGGGCCTCGGAGAGCACGACCAGGATCTCGTAGTCGTTGATCGCGAGGTTGTGCGGCTGGAGTTCGCGGCCGAGCTGGTAGTCCAGCAGCTTGGCCACCTCCAGGTGGGCGCGCCACAGCCGCTGCTCACTGGCGGTGAGCCAGGGAGTCCCCTCCTCCGGCTGCGAGGGGGGGACGTCGGCGGCGTCGATCGTGCGCGTATCCATGGTGCGAGCATACCGCATTTAGTTAAATCTTGTACGAGTTTACAGACCGAAACGTCGCCCGAGGTCGCCCAGGTTACCGAGGCCGGGGACGTTGAGGTTGCCGCCGCCGTGGGCCGCCGCGGGCTGCGACGGCACCCCGCCCATCGGCACGCCCGCCTCGGCGTGCACCTGGCCGACCGCGCGCTCGGCCATCAGCACCTCGGTCGACTGCAGCAGCACCTGGCCGGCGCCGATGAACTCGAACTGGTGCTCCTCGCCGGACGCCCCGCCCAGGCCGGTGAGCCGGCGCAGCCCGCCGATCACCCCGTGCATGTAGTCGTGGTCGTAGTGGTGGCACGGCGCCGGGCAGTCCGCCCAGCCGACCAGGGCCTGCGGGTCCACCCGGATCGGCGGCTCGACGAAGTGCACCGGGCCGTTGGACGCGGCCACGAACTTGCCGCTGCCGATCAGGGTGAGGAAGCCGGGGATGATCGACTGCTTGAGCCGCAGTGTGGGCTCGTAGGCCAGCAGGTTGCCCGAGCGGACGGTGAGGTTCCCCTCCTCCAGGTCGTAGGAGTTGAGGTCGAAGGCGCGGTCGGCGAGCAGCAGCTTGCCCCGGCCCTCGGCGACCACCCAGTCCGCGGCGTGCATCGGCGAGTTGAAGTGCTGGCCGAGCATCCGGTCGATCGCGCCGGCGCCGACGCCCTTGAAGGAGATGTCGCCGTAGTAGGCGATCATCTTGCCCTTCTGCAGGAAGTACGACCCGTTCAGGTCCACCGAGAAGGCGTACGGGTTGACGTTGTCGTTGACCGGCAGGCTGTGCGCGTCGTGCACCACCGGGCCGGAGCCGTCCTGCGCCTTGGGCAGCGGGGCCTGGGCGCCGCCGTACTGCTCCTGGGCGTACTGCTGCGGCGGCTGCTGGGCGGGGTAGCCCTGCTGCGGGGGCGGCGGGTACCCCTGCTGCGGGTAGCCCTGACCGGGCGGCGGGCCGTAGCCGGGCGGCGGCGGGGCGGCCGGGTAGCCGGGCTGGGTGGGCTGGTTGTACGGCGACGGCTGGCCGTACGGCTGCTGGCCGTACGGGTCGTGCGGCTGCCCGTAGGGGGGCTGCGGCGGGTAGGACATCAGAGCTTCTCCTCGCTCGCCTGCACGAACACCGTGCCGTTCCCGGACAGCTCCAGCTGGAAGGCCTCGCCGGAGCCGCGTCCGATCATGTCGCGCCAACCCAGCGCGGTGGACAGCTTGTTCTGGACCTGGCCGCGGTGTGCGACATAGGCCTGGGGGTCGACGTGGACCGGCTGGTGCGGGGTGATCGGCAGCTCGAAGACGCCGCCGTGCGCCATCACCGCCACCGAGCCGTGGCCGTCCAGCTTGGTGGTGAACAGGCCCTGCCCGGTCACCTGGCCGCGGACCATGCCCATCACGCCGCCCTGCGAGCCCATGAACATGGTGGACTGCTGCAGCGAGCCCTCGAAGGCCAGCAGCCGGTCCGCCTCGACGTACAGGGTGTCGCCGGCCAGCTCGATCACGTGCACGTGGTGGCCGCCGTGGCCGAACATCACGGTGCCCTGGCCCTCGACCGTCATCAGCGGGGTGTCCTCGTTGGCCACCCGGCGGCCGATCATCGACATGACCCCGCCCTGGCCGCCGGTGAGGTTCGGGGTGAACCGGACCTCACCGGTGTACGCGAGCATCGCGCCGCGCTGGCTGAACAGCCGCTGCCCGGGGACGACCCGGGCCTCGATCATCTTGTTGTTGATCCTGGTGAACGGCATCAGACGTCGCCCCCGACGGTGATCTTCTCGGACGGCTGCACGTACACCAGGCCCTCGCCGGAGAACTCGACCTGGACGGCCTCGCCGCCGCCCTCGCCGATGAAGGTCGACCAGCCGGCGCCCGACTTGAGGCTGCGGCTGAGGTTGCCGGTGTGCGCGACGTACGCGCCCGGGTCCACCCGCAGCGGCATGCCCTGGGAGACCCGCAGGATGATCGCCGGCCCCTTGGAGGTGAGCGCGGCCCAGCCGTGGCCCTCGACCTTGGTGGTGAACAGGCCGTTGCCGGAGGAGATGCCGTTGAGACCGGTGAAGGAGGTGCCGGTCTTCAGCGTGCCCTCGGTGCAGAGCAGGTTGTCGGACTCGACGTAGAGCGTCTCGCCGTTCAGCCGGACGAGGTTGATCTCGGTCGCCCGGTCGGCGAAGTAGCAGGTGCCCTGCCCCTTCACCTCCATGACCGTCATCTGCTCGCCGGTGAGTCGCCGGGTCACCACGCCGCGCAGGCCGTCACCGCCGCCGGAGAGCTTCTTGAAGTTCATCTGGCCGCTGTACGCGACCATCGAGCCGTTTCTGGCTTTCACGGCGTCGCCCGTCATGTCGACGGCGAGCGTCTTGGACCCTTGGAGTCGAAACTGTGCCACCGCCGCAATGTAGCCGGATCCGGCGCCTCCGGGGGAGGGGGCGTCGCCGTTCTGGTACCGGTCTGCGACAAATCACGCCCGGTCGGACACCGGCCGGACCCCTGCGCGTACCCCGGGCGCGGGTGCGGACGTGTGCTCGGTGATAATGGCGGGGATGCTTGTGAGCCGGTTCACAAGCGATCTTCGACCCCTATCCGAGGTACCCATCGTGAACAGCAGCGCCGTCCACCGCCTGCGTCTGATCTCGGGCCCCGAGGGCCTCTCCTTTCTCCTGCTCCTGGTCTGCTCGGTGCTCAAGCGCACCACGAGCTTCGACGCCGTCCCGGTGATGGGCATGGTCCACGGGGTGCTGTTCATCCTGTACGTGGTCTTCTGGATCATGGCCTGGCAGACCCAGAAGTGGGACGCCAAGCGCGGCATCCTGCTCTTCGTCCTCTCGGTGCTGCCCACCGGCGGCTTCTTCGCCGAGCGCACCCTCGCCAAGGAGGAGCGCGGCGAACTCGCGCCCGCGCGCGAGCCCGCCGCCGCCTGAACCTCCCGCGGACAGGCCGACAGGCTGTCGGGGCCTCCTCTCCCAGTGGGCCCCGACAGCCTGTCGCCGTTTCCAGGTGTGGTCCGGTGGTGATCAGACGGTGACTAGTTGACGTTCACCGCGCCCCAGGCCGCGGCCACCGCCGCGTACTGGGTGCTGGTGGTGCCGTAGAGGTCGCCGGCCGCCTTCAGGGTCGCGGTGCGGGCGGCCTTGTAGTTGGTGGTCGAGGTGAAGTACACGGTCAGCGCGCGGTACCAGATCGCGGCGGCCTTGTCCCGGCCGATGCCGGTCACCGTCGACCCGTTGGAGGTCGGGCTGTTGTAGCTGACGCCGTTGATGGTCTTGGCGCCGCTGCCCTCGGCCAGCAGGTAGAAGAAGTGGTTGGCCACGCCCGAGGAGTAGTGGACGTCCACGTTGCCGACCCCGGAGTACCAGGAGTCCTTGGACGCGCCGTCCTTGGAGGGCTTGTCCATGTAGCGCAGCGGGGTGCCGTTGCCGTTGAGGTTGAGCTTCTCGCCGATCAGGTAGTCCGGCACGTCGGTGGGCAGGTTGGCGTACCACTCGACCATGGTGCCGAAGATGTCCGAGGTGGCCTCGTTGAGGCCGCCGGACTCGCCGGAGTAGATCAGCCCGGCGGTGGCCGAGGTGACGCCGTGGGTCATCTCGTGACCGGCCACGTCGATCGCGGTCAGCGGGTGGGTGTTGCCGGAGCCGTCGCCGTACGTCATGCAGAAGCAGGAGTCGTCCCAGAACGCGTTGACGTAGTTGGAGCCGTAGTGGACCCGGCTGCTCGCGCCGACGCCGTTGTTCTTGATGCCGTTGCGGCCGAAGACGTTCTTGTAGTAGTCCCAGGTCGCGCCCGCGCCGTACTGGGCGTCCACGGCGGCGGACTGGGTGTTGGAGGCCAGCCCGGTGCCCCAGATGTTGTCCGCGTCGGTGTAGAGCGCGTTCCCGTTGGCGGCGTTGCCGGTCCACTGGTTGCCGCGGGAGGCGTCCTTGAGCTGGTACGTGGAGCCGCTCTGGGTGGTGGTCAGCGGGACGGTGCCGACGAAGACGCCCTTGCCGGTGCCGTTCGCGGTCTGGACCTCCTCGTGGGTGGAGAGCACCTCGCCGGTGGCCGCGTCGGTGACCAGCCGCTGGCGGCTCGGGGTGCCGTCGGCCCGCTCGCCGTGGACCACGGTCTGGTACGCCAGCCGCGGGGTGCCGTCGGCCGCCCAGACCACCAGGGTGGCCGCGCCGGCGCCGTCGACCCGGCTGATCGCCGACTCGTCCTTGTCCGCGGCGATGCCGACGGTGGCCCGGACCGCGCCGAGCGCCTGGGCGCCGGCCTTGTCGGCGGAGAGCGGCGGGGTGAGGCTCGGCAGCGAGAGCTGCCCGCCGAACGCCCGGTCCACCGAGGCGATGGAGCCGTTGGCCTGCTGGTGCACCACGAGGTCGCCGCCGAGGACCGGCAGGCCGCCCAGGGTCCGCTCGTAGCGCAGGTGGCGGGTGCCGTTGGCGTCCACCACGGCGTCCTTGACGACCAGCCGCTCCTGGCCGCCGAGTGCGAGCGCCTGCGCGAGGGGCGCGGCCTCGCCGGCGGCCAGGCTGATCAGCGCGTCGCGCTGCTGCACCACCGAGGGGGCGGCGGCCTGGGCGGGGGCGGCGGCGACCTGGATGGCGCCGGCGAGCAGGGCGGTGGCGGAGAGTACGGCTCCGGCTGTCAGCTTTCGCTTCACGTACGGGGTTCCTTCCACGAAACCGCGTGTGCGCGGTCACGCCGCGTACCGGGGCGCCGGGGTTGGCGCCGTGGGGCGGTAGGGCGCTGACGTGCTGCTCCCGTGCGGTCCTTGACGGCCGGTCGGTGGGTGGGGGTGACAGCCGTCGTACGGGGCTTGGGCAGAAGCATGACAATGCAGGTCGTGAAAGGACAGGGCGCCGTGGGCGATTGGCCAGGTCTCGCCAGCCGCCGGTACGGGTGGTTCGGGTGCGGCGGGTGACCGGTTCGGGGGGTTCGTCCCGCTGGCGGGATCCCGCCAGCGGCCGCCCTTGTCGCCCGCCGCGCGGGTTGCTACGGAGCGGGAGCCGCCCCGGCGGTGGGGTGCGGGCGCGCGAACGCCCGGGGCCTCCCCTCCCAGTGAGGCCCCGGGCGTCCTTGGCGCGGACGTCAGTTGACGTTGACGCCGCTCCAGGCGGCCGCGACGGCCTTGTACTCGGTGCTGGTGGTGCCGTAGAGGTCGCCGGCCGCCTTCAGCGTCCCGGTGCGGGCGGCCTTGTAGTTGGTGGTCGAGGTGAAGTACACGGTCAGCGCGCGGTACCAGATGGCCGCGGCCTTGTCCCGGCCGATGCCGGTGAGGGTCGAGCCGTTGGAGGTCGGGCTGTTGTAGCTGACGCCGTTGATGGTCTTGGCGCCGCTGCCCTCGGCCAGCAGGTAGAAGAAGTGGTTGGCGACGCCGGACGAGTAGTGCACGTCCAGGTTGCCCACGCCGGAGGACCAGGAGTCGGCCGAGCCGCCGTCCTTGGAGGGCTTGTCCATGTAGCGCAACGGCGTGCCGTCGCCGTTGATGTCGATCTCCTCGCCGATCAGGTAGTCCGGCACGTCGGTCGCGAGGTTGGCGGAGAACTCGACCATGGTGCCGAAGATGTCCGAGGTGGCCTCGTTGAGGCCGCCGGACTCGCCGGAGTAGTTGAGGCCCGCGGTGGCGGAGGTGACGCCGTGGGTCATCTCGTGGCCGGCCACGTCGATCTCGGTCAGCGGGTGGGTGTTGCCGTCACCGTCGCCGTACGTCATGCAGAAGCAGGTGTCGTCCCAGAACGCGTTGACGTAGTTCTTGCCGTAGTGGACGCGGCTGGTGGCGCCGACGCCGTTGTTCTTGATGCCGTTGCGACCGAAGGCGTTCTTGTAGAAGTCCCAGGTGGCCGCCGCGCCGAACTGGGCGTCCACGGCCGCGGACTGGGTGTTGGAGGCCAGTCCGGTGCCCCAGGCGTTGTCCGCGTCGGTGTACAGCGTGCCCGAGCCGGAGGTGCGGCCCTTGAGGTCGCTGGTCGACTGGTTGCCGCGGGTGGCGTCCTTGAGCTGGTAGGTCGAGCCGCTCTTGGTGGTGGTCAGCGGGACGCTGCCGACGAAGACGCCCTTGCCGGTGCCGGTCGCGGTCTGCACCTGCTCGTGGGTGGAGAGCACCTCGCCGGTGGCCGCGTCGGTGACCAGCAGCTGGCTGCTCGGGGTGCCGTCGGCCCGGACGCCCTCGACGACCGTCCGGTACGCCAGGCGCGGGTTGTTGTCGGCGGCCCAGACCACGAGCGAGGCGGCGCCGGCCTGGCGCACCTCCCGCAGCGGCGACTCGTCCTTGTCGGCGGCGATGCCGACGGTGGACTGCACCGCGCCGGAGGCCTGGGCGGCCGCCTTGTCGGCCGGGATCTGCGGGGTGAGGCTCGGCAGGTCGATCTTCGCGCCGACGGCCTTGTCCACGGTCTTGACGGCGCCGTCGGCGGCCTCGTGCACCACCAGGTCGCCGCCGAGGACGGGCAGGCCGGCGAAGGTGCGCTCGAAGCGGAGGTGGCGGGTGCCGTCGGCGTCCACCACGGCGTCCTTCGCGACCAGCTGCTCCTGGCCGCCCAGGGCCAGCGCCTGGGCCAGCGGGCCGACCTGACCGCTCGCCAGGGCGATCGCCGCCTCGCGCTGCTGCGAGGCCTGCGCCTGCGCGGCGGGGGTCGGGGCGGCCTGGGCGGCGGTGGTGCCCACCTGGATGACGCCGGTGAGCAGGGCGGTGGCGGAGAGTACGGCGCCGGCTGCGAGCTTTCGCTTCACGTACAGGTCCTTCCGGGGAAACCGCGGGTGCGCGGTCGCGCCGCGTCCCGGGGTGCCGGGGTTGACACCTTAGGGGCGGGACGGGCGCTGACGTGCTGCTGCTCCGTGCGGTCGAGCGGCGGGCCACCGGTGAGTGGGGCGGTGGCTGCCGGACGGGGCTGGGCGAAAGCATGACAATCCAACAAGTGAAATGACAGGTCTTGTTCATCGATTGGCCAGGTCTCGCCAGCCCGGCGGAAGGTAAACGGGGCGACAAAAGCGGTCGAACCACCCGGCCTTGCAGCGGGTTACCGTCCGAACCGAGGCCTGACCACGGGGCGAACGCCCCCTCGGCGGCCGATCGCCGTCCGGCGGAGGGCGATTGGCGGTGGTTCACACCCCCGCAATGTGCTGGTACGGACCTGGGCGTCCCACTGGCGTGATCCCGCCACGTGTCGCGCTTGTCCACCATCAGGACGCCTGGTAACACCCGGCCCGGCCGCCGGTACGGTAAGGGGCGTGGCCAAGCCCCTCGCACTCGACTTCGACCCGATCGCCCGCGCCGACGAGCTCTGGACCCGCCGCTGGGGCGGAGTCCCCTCGATGGCGGCGATCACCTCGATCATGCGCGCCCACCAGATCCTGCTCGCGCGGGTGGACGCCGTGCTCAAGCCGTACGGGCTGACCTTCGCCCGCTACGAGGCGCTGGTGCTGCTCACCTTCAGCCGGACCGGCGAGCTCTCGCTGTCCAAGATCGGCGAGCGGCTGATGGTCCACCCGACCAGCGTCACCAACACCGTCGACCGCCTGGAGCGGGCCGGCCTGGTCGCCCGCCGGCCCAACCCGCTGGACGGCCGCGGGGTGCTCGCGACCATCACCGCCCGCGGCCGCGAGGTGGTGGAGGACGCCACCCGGGAGCTGATGGGGATGGAGTTCGGCCTGGAGGAGTACGGCGCCGACCAGTGCCGCCAGGTGTTCGACCTGCTCAGGCCGCTGCGGATCGCCGCCGGGGACTTCGCCGACCCGGACGCGGGGGCCGCCGAGTAGGGCGCTGCGCGGCGGACCCGTAAGCGGCGGCTACCCTCGTGGGAGCGGTGCGCGGATCCGGGCGTACCGGGCGATCCTGGCGAGCGAGGCGATGAAGAGTATGAAGGCGACCCCCCTGCTGGGCTGGTACCGGGCCCTGGCCATTGCGACCGGTGTGGCACTGCTCGTGTTCTGCGGCTTCATGGTCGCGAAGTACGGCTTCGACGCGGCCGAGGACGTGACCACCTACGTCGCGATGCTGCACGGCTACCTCTACATCGGGTACTTCGTGGTCACCTTCCTGCTCGGCCAGAAGCTCAAGTGGCCGCTGGGCCGGATGATCCTCACCCTGGCCGCCGGCTGCATCCCGTTCGCCTCCTTCGTCGCCGAGCGCCGGGTGGTCCGCGAGGCCGTCGAGCAGCTCCCCGCCGGCGGCGCCGCCCGGCAGACCGCCGGCGTCTGACCCGCCGAGCCTTCGAGGGCGCCCTTCCCTGGACCGGGGAGGGGCGCCCTTCGCTCTTCGGTGCCCCGGGCCGACCCCCTCCCGTGCCCGGGCCGGGGGTATTTCGGCGCCCCCCGGCGCGTTCGCCGCCCGGTCGCCCGCCGCTCCATCGACAATTACTAGGACGTCCGAGTAAATTGGTAGGACGTCCTAACAGCTGTGCCGTCCACGTGCCGTGGCGGCCGTACGGAGCGGAGTTCGGGTCCATGGACGCCGAGGAGATCGAGCGCGGACGGCAGCGCTGGCAGCAGCGGTACGACAGCGCCCGCAAGCGGGACGCGGACTTCACCACCCTCTCCGGCGACGAGGTCGAGCCGGTCTACGGCCCGCCCGCGGGGCAGCCGGTCGAGGGCTTCGAGCGGATCGGCTGGCCGGGCGAGTACCCGTACACCCGAGGGCTGCACGCCACCGGCTACCGGGGGCGGACGTGGACCATCCGCCAGTTCGCGGGCTTCGGCAACGCCGAGCAGACCAACGAGCGCTACCGGATGATCCTGGAGGCGGGCGGCGGCGGCCTCTCGGTCGCCTTCGACATGCCCACCCTGATGGGGTACGACTCCGACGACGCCAAGTCGCTCGGCGAGGTCGGGCACTGCGGTGTGGCGATCGACTCGGCCGCCGACATGGAGGTCCTCTTCAAGGGGATCCCGCTCGGCGACGTCACCACCTCGATGACGATCAGCGGCCCGGCCGTCCCGATCTTCTGCATGTACCTGGTCGCCGCCGAGCGCCAGGGCGTCGACCCGGCGGTGCTCAACGGCACCCTGCAGACGGACATCTTCAAGGAGTACATCGCGCAGAAGGAGTGGCTCTTCGCCCCCGAGCCGCACCTGCGCCTGATCGGCGACCTGATGGCCTACTGCGCCGAGGGCATCCCGGCGTACAAGCCGCTCTCGGTCTCCGGCTACCACATCCGCGAGGCCGGTTCGACGGCCGCGCAGGAGCTGGCGTACACGCTGGCGGACGGCTTCGCCTACGTCGAGCTGGGCCTGTCCCGGGGCCTGGACGTGGACGTCTTCGCGCCCGGCCTCTCGTTCTTCTTCGACGCGCACCTCGACTTCTTCGAGGAGATCGCCAAGTTCCGCGCCGCGCGCCGGATCTGGGCCCGCTGGATGCGCGACCGCTTCGGCGCCCGGACGGACAAGGCGCAGTGGCTGCGCTTCCACACCCAGACCGCCGGTGTCTCGCTGACCGCCCAGCAGCCGTACAACAACGTGGTCCGCACCGCCGTCGAGGCCCTCTCGGCGGTGCTCGGCGGCACCAACTCGCTGCACACCAACGCCCTGGACGAGACCCTGGCGCTGCCCTCGGAGCAGGCCGCCGAGATCGCCCTGCGCACCCAGCAGGTGCTGATGGAGGAGACCGGCATCACCAACGTGGCCGACCCGCTGGGCGGCTCCTGGTACGTCGAGGCGCTCACCGACCGGATCGAGGAGCAGGCCGAGGTGATCTTCCGGCGGATCCTGGACAAGGGCCGCGAGGACCACGAGATCGGCCCGATCACCTCCGGCATCCTGCGCGGGATCGAGGAGGGCTGGTTCACCGGCGAGATCGCCGAGGCGGCCTTCCAGTACCAGCAGGGGGTCGAGAAGGGCGAGAAGCGGGTCGTCGGCGTCAACTGCCACCCGCGCAGCGTCACCCCCGAGTTGGAGATCCTGCGGGTCAGCCACGAGGTCGAGCGCGAGCAGGTGCGGGTCCTGGCCGAGCGCAAGGCCGGGCGGGACGAGGCGGCGGTGCGGGCCGGGCTGGACGCGATGCTGGCGGCGGCGCGCTCGGGTGCGTCGATGATCCCGCCGATGCTGGACGCGGTGCGGGCCGAGGCGACCCTGGGCGAGATCTGCAACGCGCTGCGCGAGGAGTGGGGCATCTACCGGGAGACCGCCAGCTTCTGAGCCGCCGCGCCCGTTCCGCCGGCGGCACCGGGAACCGCCCCGCGCGAGGAGCGCGCGGGGCGGTTCCGCGCGTCCGCTCAGCCCTCGGCGAGGTGCGGGAAGGGCCCGAGCAGCAGATCGGTGAAGCGGCGGATCCACTCCGTGGTGATCGGCTCGCCGCTGACCAGCACCCGGTGCTCGACCGTCCCGGCGATGGTGTCGAAGATGATGTCGATCTCCTCGGCGGCCGTCGTCTCGTCGCCGTCCGGGGCGAGTTCGCCGCGCGCCTGGGCGGCGGCCCGGCCCTGCCGGACCAGGCGCTTCTGCGGGTCCACGATCGCCTCCCGGATCCGCCGCCGCAGCTGCCGGTCCCGGGTGCCCTCGGCGAACAGGGCGAGCAGGGCGGCCTGGGTCTCCGGGCGGGCCAGCAGATCGGCGAACTGGGCGACCACGGCCTCGATGTCGGCCCGCAGGCTGCCGAGGTCGGGCATCACCAGCTCGTCGAAGAGGCTGGCGACCGCGTCCACCACCAGTTCGTTCTTGGAGGGCCAGCGGCGGTACAGGGTGGTCTTGGCGACCTTGGCGCGGGTGGCCACGTGGCCCATGGTCAGCCCGCCCCAGCCGAGTTCGGCCAGGGCCTCGCGGGTGGCGTCGAGGATGGCGGTGTCGGCGGCCGCGCTGCGCGGGCGCCCCTTGGCCCGGGCGGTGGTGCTGTCGGGGCTCTCCGGGGCTTGTGCGGGGTCTTCACGGCCCGCCGGGCACGCCGGGGTCACGGGGGACTGGGGGGCCGGCACCGGGCCTCCTTGCGATGTACTGGTAAGTAACATGGGTGGGGCAGGTAACGGTAGCGACTGTTCGCCGTTCGGGTCAGCCGGGGTGTGCGGGAAAGTGGGACAGCTCACGTCCCGGGACGCACCGATGGGGTTGCGGCGGGGGCCCTCGATCCAGTTACGCTACGACTCGTAGCGAAAGCAGTGACAACCAGGCGCCGCGACCCCGTGGGACGGGGGCGGCGCGGGTGCGGATGGGGATCCGCGCCGAACGGTTCAGGCTACCGGGGGACGGGTCGTCCACCTCGGGAACCGGCGCCGCGCAGCCCGCGCGGTGCGAGTTTCCGGAGGTTGGTGCCCGCCAGCAGCACGGACGGGGGAGGATAGTGCCATGCAGCCACGGAATTCGCGTCTCAACAGCTCCGCTCTGCGCGGTGCGGTCGACCTCGCCGCAGTGAAGGCAGCCGGCGAGGCTGCCCAGAAGGCCGAGCAGGCCAGGGCCGAGCGGGCCCGCCAGGCGGCGGCCGGCATCGCCCCGGACCCGTCCGCGTACCCGCTCGTCATCGATGTCACCGAGGACACCTTCGAGACCGAGGTCGTCCAGCGCTCCACCGAAGTGCCGGTGGTCATCGACTTCTGGGCCGAGTGGTGCGAGCCCTGCAAGCAGCTCAGCCCGCTGCTGGAGCGGCTGGCCGAGGAGTACGCGGGCCGGATCGTGCTCGCCAAGATCGACGTCGAGGCCAACCAGCTGCTCACCCAGCAGTTCGGCATCCAGGGCGTCCCGGCCGTGATGGCCGTGGTGGCGGGCCAGCTGGTGCCGCTGTTCCAGGGTGCCGAGAGCGAGGCCAACGTCCGCAAGGTGCTGGACCAGCTGATCCTGGTCGCCGAGCAGCGCTTCGGCGTGGTGGGCGGCGCCGGGGCACCGGCCGAGGCGCCCGGCGAGGCCGGCCCGTACCTGCCGGAGGACCCGGCCCTGGCGGCCGCGCACGAGGCGCTGGACCGGGGGGACCTCGGCGGCGCCATCCAGGCGTACCAGAACGTGCTGGTCGAGGAGCCGGGCAACACCGAGGCCAAGCTCGGCCTGGCCCAGGCGCAGCTGCTGCGCCGGGTGGAGGGGCTGGACCTGGCGAGCGTCCGCACGGCGGCCGCGGCCGATCCGAAGGACGTCGAGGCCCAGCTGAAGGCGGCCGACCTGGACCTGGTGGGCGGTCATGTCGAGGACGCCTTCGGGCGCCTGGTGGCCACCGTCGGGCGGACCTTCGGCGAGGACCGGGACACCGTCCGGGTCCGGCTGCTGGAGCTGTTCGAGGTGATCGGCGCCGAGGATCCGAGGGTGACGGCGGCGCGCGGCGCGCTGGCCCGCGTCCTGTTCTGAGGGCCCCTCCGCGGGACCTCCCCGGCCGCTCTCTGGCACGGCGGATGACCTGCGGTGTCGCTGGCGATTTGGCGACAATCCGGTCATCGCGTCAGAGGTTTACCAAATCTTGACAACACCCGTGGACGGTCACTTCAGGTGACCGTCCACGGGTGTTTCGCTGGTGTTTCCGGCGGATTTCATCGTCACGGTTCCTTCAATTCATCACTCTGGGTGTGCGGGTGGCCAATTCCATGATCGTCACCATCCGATGTTGGATTACCCGTCAGTAATGAACCCCTTGTGCTTCGCCCGGGATTCAAGCAGCATCGGCGACGCCCGGTCCCAGACTCCGAACCCCGACAGCCGGTCGGCGAGCGGAGCGAGGGATCCCCACCGGGCGAGTCGTCGGCCACGGCCGACGACGGGAGGGCAGGGGGGTATCCGCGGTCCCACGGCGGTTCCTGTCCTTCGATCCGGCCGCGCGGCCCGCGCGGTCGCTGGTTGTCGCTCGGGGGTGATCGCCGATGTCGTCGGTCCTGCCCGCCGCCCCGCAAGGGCGGTCGGTGAAGGGACGGGAGTGCCGCTGTGTGCCGGCCGCTCCCGCGTCCGACGGCACCCATGGCGCTCTCCGCTACCGAGGACGTAGCTCTCTCCCATCCCAGGCCCCCACCGGTGCGCGACGCACCGCCGGGGAGCCGGAGATGTACGTCCTAGAAGGAGGACTCGCATGTCCCAGACCTACGGCAAGACCCGCTGGAAGCGCTTCGCCCTGGTGATGGTGCCCAGCCTCGCGGCCACCGCCGCGGTGGGCGTCGCGCTGGCCAACAACGCTCTGGCGGCTTCGTTCAGCGTCTCCGGCCAGAACTTCAAGGTCTCCACGCAGGAGCTGCACGGCACGAACTTCGCGCAGTTCGGCTCGATCGACGCCGAGTCCAACGGCACGCCGCACCCGGTCGCCGTCTCGGCGTTCGACGAGGCCCGGATCAAGGGCCTCTGCCAGTCCGTGGTGACGGACCCGAACATCATCCCCGGCCTGCCGTGGAAGCTGCCGAAGATCACCCTCCGCCTGGAGGCCGGTCAGAGCGACGACCCGGAGAAGCAGGTCAGCGCCAAGAACCTGCTGATCGACCTCGACCAGCTCAACGCGGACGCCACCTTCACCAACATCAACATCGGCCAGGACGCCTCCACCCTGAAGGGCACCGCCACCCAGGGCTGGAAGTCCCGGCTCGGCACCGGCCTGCCCTCCGGCGGCACCGGCTTCGCCCAGGCCGCCGACAAGGCCGACCTGTCGAACGTGCAGCAGACCGCCTGGGCCACCTCGGCCGGCACCTTCAAGCTCCAGGGCCTGAAGCTCGCGCTGCACACCGACGGCGGGCACGAGTGCTTCTAGGCCGTTGACCGGCGGCGGGCCCCGGCCCGCCGCCGACCGCGGTACCCGGGGGGCCGGGGCGGTGCGCGCGCCGCTCCCGGTCCTCCCCCTCCCGTTTTTCGCCTCGTTCACACCATCGAGGAGCTGCACCGTGTCCAGCGCCCTTGCCGAGTTCCGGCCCGCCGAGCACGAGAACCCCGCCCAGTGGGTGCGTCGGGTGTTCCGTAACTTCCGC
Organism: Kitasatospora sp. NPDC003701; assembly: GCF_053587085.1. NCBI lineage: Bacteria > Bacillati > Actinomycetota > Actinomycetes > Kitasatosporales > Streptomycetaceae > Kitasatospora > Kitasatospora sp. NPDC003701. Next base: position 98,435 of record NZ_JBSFNM010000011.1, on the reverse strand, counting down.
CGGTCCCGGCCGTTCTACGGCGGCCTGCTGGCCATGATCGCCGGCGTTCCGATCATGTACTTCCCGTACGCCAAGCTGTCGTTGAGCGGCATGACCGTGCAGATGGCCACCACCGGCGGCGCCGGGTCGCTGATCATCGGCGTCCTGCTGATCGTGCTGGGGCTGACCGCCTGGTTCCAGCCGGCCGTCCGGTTCTTCGCGGGTGTCGCCACCACCCTGCTCACCCTGGTCTCCGTCCCGGTCTCCAACCTCTCCGGGTTCGGGCTGGCCCTGCTGCCGGGCCTGATCGGCGGCGGGCTGATGCTCGCCTGGGCGCCGAACCCGCCCGAGGCGGCGGCCGAGGCCGTCGGGGCCGGCACCGCCGAGTCGACGGCCGTCGAGCCCACCGCGCAGAACGGCACCGCCGACACCGTCGCCTCCGCCTCCGCCTCCGCCTCCGCCTCCGCCGAGGGTGCCACCGCGCCGCTGCCGGTCGTCCCCGCGCAGGCCGAGCCGCCGGCCCCGGACACCGCCCCGGCCGCCGCCGACGTCCCGCCGCAGCAGACCGGTGACCAGAAGGAGGCACGGTGACCGGCCCGCAGGAGCAGCAGGGCCCGGCCGTGCCGGAGCAGCGCTCCGCCCGCCACGCGGCGCCCCGCACGCCCGTCCGGATCCGGCTCAGAGGCCGCGCCCTGGCGATGGCCGCGGTGCCGACCGCGCTGCTGATGGCCGCCGCCTACACGCCGAACGCCGCGATCGCCGAGACCTCCGCGGGCAAGCCGTGCGCCACCGCGCCCGACGTCGCCTCCCAGTCGCCGAAGGTGGCGGAGACGCCCGTTCCCAAGAGCGAGCTGCCCCCGCCGCTGCCCGGCCCGTCCGTGCCGCTGCCCGACGCCACGACGGCCGCGCCGACCGCCGGACCGTCGAGCGGTCCGACGAGCACGCCGACAGCGCCGACGGCGCCCACGACGGCGGCCACGGCGCCCGCGACGACGCCCGCCGCGGGCCCCGTCCGGTCCGCCACCACCGGTGGCTCCGGCGGGGTCGTCCAGGCCGGGCTGATCGACGACATCGTCGGCGGCATCACCAACCTGATCCACCCGAGCGGTTCACCGACCCCGTCGGCGTCCGCGACCACCGCGAGCCCGGCCCCGTCGACCGCTGCCGCAGCCGCGGCGGGCAACCGCGCGGTGGCTCCGGCCGCCCCGGCCGCGGGCACCCAGGCGCCCACCGCGCCCGCGCAGCCGCCGGCCGCCGCCACGACACCGCCGGCCGCCCCGTCGGGTGCGCAGAGCCCGTCCGCCGCCACCACCCCGAGCGGCAAGGCGGGCACCACCGCCAAGCCGTCCGCGGGTGCGAAGACCGCCGGCCCGGCCACCCCGCCGTCCTCGGCCACGCCGTCCGCCTCGTCCTCGCCGAGCGCCGACCCGAACTGCCTGGTCCCGATGAAGGGCCTCGCCGCCGGCGCGAAGCCGGACAACCCGATCCTCGTCCCGGACCAGAACTGGACCCTGCAGACCAGCCGGCTGACCCTGAACCACGCCGTGCTGATGGGAGTGGTCGACGTCCGGACGCCGACCACCACCAAGCGGGTGCTGAAGTTCGTGGTCGACAGCGTGGACATCGAGAACCTCGACATGTCGACGCTGGAGGGCAACGGCAAGACCTTCCACGTCAAGGGCGCGCCGGGCTCGGTCTCCACGATGCGCCAGGGCCCGGTCACGATGTACGTGGAGAAGCTCTCCGGCCACCTGTCCCAGGTGCTCGGCATACCGATCCCGATCGACCTCGGCGAGCTCACCCTCACCCCCGACGGTCCGCTGCCGCAGTGGCTGTACGACCTGATCGGCAAGCTGGAGATCCCGCTCTGGATGCAGATGACCGGCGTCACCGCGATCCAGTCCGGCCAGTTCGGCGGCACGCTGAAGATCCCCGGCATGCAGCTCTTCAACGACGACAAGCCCTACGTCGGCAACAAGTAGGCCGGTGCCGCGGAAACGCCCGTGGGGCGGCCCCTCCGTCGCGGAGGGACCGCCCCACGGGCGTGTTGCCTGACCGGTGCTACTCGCTCCGGGTGCCCAGGTGGTGGACCTGGACCATGTTGGTGTTGCCGGGGACGCCGGGGGGCGAGCCGGCGGTGACGATGACAGTGTCGCCCTCGTCCAGCTGGCCGATCTTGAGCAGCTCGCGGTCGACCTGGGCCACCATCTCGTCGGTGGAGCCGACCTGCTCGGTGACGTGCGCCTCGACGCCCCAGCTCAGCGAGAGCTGGTTGCGGGTGGCGTTGTCCGGGGTGAACGCGATCACCGGGATCGGCGAGCGGTAGCGGGACAGCCGGCGCGCGGTGTCACCGGACTTGGTGAACGCGACCAGCGCCTTGCCGTTGAGGAAGTCGCCCAGCTCGCACGCGGCGCGGGCGATCGAGCCGCCCTGGGTGCGCGGCTTGCGGCCCGGGTTCAGCGGCTGGAGGCCCTGCGAGAGCAGCTCCTCCTCGGCCTTCTCGGCGATCCGGCTCATGGTGCGGACCGTCTCGATCGGGTACTTGCCGACGCTGGACTCGGCGGACAGCATGACCGCGTCGGTGCCGTCCAGGATCGCGTTGGCGACGTCGGAGACCTCGGCGCGGGTGGGGCGCGAGGCGTGGATCATCGACTCCATCATCTGGGTGGCGACGATCACCGGCTTGGCGTTCCGGCGGGCCAGCGTGATCAGGCGCTTCTGGACCAGCGGCACCCGCTCCAGCGGGTACTCGACGGCCAGGTCACCGCGGGCGACCATGATGGCGTCGAAGGCGAGGACGATCTCCTCCATGGCCTCGACGGCCTGCGGCTTCTCGATCTTGGCGATGACCGGCACCCGGATGCCGACCGCGTCCATGACCTCGTGGACGTCCTTGATGTCGGCCGCGTTGCGGACGAAGGAGAGCGCGACCATGTCGACGCCCAGCTCCAGCGCGAAGCGCAGGTCGTCCTTGTCCTTCTCGGACAGGGCGGGCACGTTGACGGCCGCGCCGGGCAGGTTGATGCCCTTGTTGTTCGAGAGCACGCCGCCCTCGACGACCACGGTCTTCACCTGCGGGCCGTCGACGCTGACGACCTCCAGGGCGATGACGCCGTCGTTGATCAGGATCGGGTCGCCGGGCTTCACGTCGCCGGGCAGGCCCTTGTAGGTGGTCCCGCAGATGTGCTGGTCGCCGGGGACGTCCTCGGTGGTGATGATGAACTCGTCACCGTTGTCGACGGTCACCGGACCGTTGGCGAAGGTGGCCAGGCGGATCTTCGGCCCCTGGAGGTCGGCAAGGACGCCGATGGCCTTGCCGGTGTCCTCCGAGACCTGGCGGACCTTTCGGTACCGCTCCTCGTGGTCCGCGTGGGTGCCGTGGCTCATGTTCAGTCGGGCGACGTTCATGCCCGCCTCGACGATGGCCTTCAGCTGTTCGTAGGAGTCCGTGGCCGGACCCAGGGTGCAGACAATTTTCGCTCGGCGCATATGGATCAGTCTATCCGTTCGTGTTATAGGTGCATTCGGCACGAATCGTGAGGAATCGCCAACGAAGGATTCCGAGGGGCGAGACGACGGCGGGTCAGCCCCCGGACTGCCGGTGCACCAGGGCGAAGGCCTGTCGCGCGATCTCCAGTTCCTCGTCGGTGGGTACCACGGCGACCGCGACCCGGCCGTACGCGGGCGAGATGATCCGGGCCTCGCCGGAGCGCACCGAGTTCAGCTCGGGGTCCACCGCGATGCCCAGCTCCTCCAGCCCGGCCGTGGCCGCGGCCCGCACCGGAGCCGCATTCTCGCCGACGCCGGCCGTGAACGCGATGGCGTCGACCCGGCCGAGCACCGCGTAGTAGCCGCCGATGTACTTGCGCAGCCGGTGGATGTAGGCCTGAAACGCCAGCTCGGCGTCCGCGTCCCCCTCCTCGGCCCGCCGCATGATCTCGCGCATGTCGTTGTCGCCGCACAGCCCCAGCAGGCCGCTGCGGCGGTTGAGCAGGCTGTCGATCTCGTCGATCGAGAGCCCGCCGACCCGGTGCAGGTGGAACACCACGCCCGCGTCGATATCACCCGAACGAGTGCCCATCACCAGGCCCTCCAAGGGCGTCAGACCCATCGAGGTGTCCACGCAGCGGCCGCCCGCGACCGCCGAGGCGGAGGCGCCGTTGCCCAGGTGCAGGACGATCACGTTGACCTCGGCCGGGTCCTTGCCGAGCAGCCGGGCGGTGGCCCGCGAGACGTACTGGTGCGAGGTGCCGTGGAAGCCGTAGCGGCGCACCCGGTGCTCGTCGGCGACCGCCTTGTCCACCGCGTACCGCGCCGCGTACTCCGGCATCGAGGCGTGGAAGGCGGTGTCGAAGACGGCGACCTGCGGCAGGTCCGGGCGCAGCGCGCGGGCCACCTCGATCCCGGTGATGTTGGCCGGGTTGTGCAGCGGGGCGACCGGGATCAGCCGGCGGATCTCCTGGAGCACGTCGTCGGTGATCACGGTCGGCTCGGTGAACCGCAGGCCGCCGTGGACCACCCGGTGGCCGATCGCGGCCAGCTCGGGGGAGTCCAGTCCGAGGCCGTCGGCGGCGAGCTCCTCGGCGACGGCCTTCAGGGCGGCGGAGTGGTCGGGGAAGACCTGGAGCGCCTCGCGCTTCTCGCCGGAGCGCGAGGTGTGCACCAGCCGGCCGTTCGCCTCGCCGATCCGCTCGACCAGGCCGGAGGCCGGCCGGGTGCCGTCCAGCATGTCGATGAGCTGGTACTTCACCGACGAGGAGCCGGCGTTCAGGACGAGGACGCGGGTGCCTTCACTCATGCCCGGGCTCCTTCGGTGCGCTCCTGCGACGGGGTGGTGGGGGCGGACCGCGGGCCGCCGTGCTCCTGCGACTGGATGGCGGTGATCGCGACGGTGTTGACGATGTCCTCGACCAGCGCGCCGCGCGAGAGGTCGTTGACGGGCTTGCGCAGCCCCTGCAGGACCGGGCCGACCGCCACCGCGCCGGCCGAGCGCTGGACGGCCTTGTAGGTGTTGTTGCCGGTGTTGAGGTCCGGGAAGATCAGCACGGTGGCCCGGCCGGCCACCGGGGAGCCCGGCAGCTTGGTGGCCGCGACATGGGCGTCCACCGCCGCGTCGTACTGGATCGGGCCCTCGACCAGGATGTCCGGGCGCAGCGCGCGCACCAGCTCGGTGGCCTTGCGGACCTTGTCGACGTCGGCGCCGGAGCCGGAGGTGCCGGTGGAGTACGAGAGCATCGCGACCCGCGGCTCCACGCCGAACTGGGCGGCGGTGGCGGCGGACTGGATGGCGATGTCGGCCAGCTGCCGGGCGTCCGGGTCGGGGTTGACCGCGCAGTCGCCGTAGACCAGCACCTTGTCGGCCAGGCACATGAAGAAGACCGAGGAGACGATCGCGGCGCCCGGCGCGGTCTTGATCACCTCGAAGGCGGGCCGGATGGTGGCGGCGGTGGAGTGCACCGCGCCGGAGACCATGCCGTCGGCGATGCCCTCCTGGACCATCAGGGTGCCGAAGTAGCTGACGTCGGTGACGACGTCCAGTGCCAGCTCGACGGTCATGCCCTTGTGGGCGCGCAGCCCGGTGTACAGCTCGGCGAACTGCCGGCGCAGCGGGCTGGTGGCCGGGTCGACGATCCGGACCTGGGCCCGGTCGGCCGTCGGAGCGCCCTCGGCCGGGGGGCTGGGAGGGGCCTCCACCTGCGGGAGGTCGATGCCGAGCGAGGCGGCCTTGCGGCGCACCGCGTCGACGTCGCCGAGCAGGGTGAGGTCGCAGATGTTGCGGCGGAGCAGGACTTCGGCGGCGCGCAGCACCCGGTCCTCGGTGCCCTCGGGGAGGACGATGTGCCGGCGCGGGGCCCGGGCCCGCTCCAGCAGCGCGTGCTCGAACATCATCGGGGTCACCCGCTCCGTCCGGCCGACCTCGATCCGGGCGGTCAACTCGGCGGTGTCCACGTGGAGTTCGAAGAGGCCGAGGGCGATCTCGGCCTTCCGCGGGCTGGCCGCGGAGAGCTTGCCCTCCAGGTGGGTGAGGGCGGCGGCGGTGAGCCAGCTGCCCTCGGGGACGACCGCGACCGGGGTGCCGGGGGCGAGCCGGGCGGCCAGCGCCATCACGTTCGGGCCGGGGTGCTGGCCGAGCGTCAGCAGCACACCGGCGATCGGCGGGGCGCCGGCGGCGTGCGCGGCCAGCGAGCCGATCACCAGGTCGGCGCGGTCCCCGGGGGTGACCACCAGGGCGCCCTCGGTCAGCGCGTCCAGGAAGGTCGGCAGCATGGCACCGCCGAAGACGAAGCCGCGGACGTCCCGGGCCAGTCCGGCCGCGTCGCCGATCAGGACCTCGGCGCCGGTGGCCTCGACCAGTTGGGCGACGGTCGGCGCGGCCAGCGCCGGCTCCTCCGGGATGACGTACGCCGGGATCGGCAGCTTCTCGGTGAGGGTGCGCTGGATCCGCTGCTTGGCGCCGGGGGCGACCCGGTTGGCGACCATCGCCAGGGTCTCGCAGCCGAGGTCGGTGTAGGCGCGGTGGGCGTTGCGGACCTCGGCGATCACGGCCGCCGGGTCCTCGGAGTGGCCGCCGACCACCGGCAGCACGGCGGCGCCGAACTCGTTGGCGAGGCGGGCGTTGAAGGCCAGCTCGTCGGGGATGTTGGTGTCCGCGAAGTCGGTGCCGAGCACCAGCACCGCCTGGCAGCGCCGCTCCAGCGCCCGGAACCGGTCGACGAGGGTGGAGACCAGCTCGTCCTGGCCCTGGGCGGCCTGCAGCGCGGCGGCCTCCTCGTAGGTGAGCCCGTACAGCTCGGCGGCCGGCAGGTCGACCCGGTAGCGGGTGCGCAGCAGTTCGACGACGTGGTCGGAGCCGCGCTCTCCCCCGGGCCGGCCGCCGGGAGGCGCCCCCACGGGCGCGTGGGCGTGCACCAGGGGCCGGAACACCCCGACCCGGTCCACCTGGCGGGTGAGCAGTTCCATGACCCCGAGTTCGACGGCCTGCCGGCCGTCCCCCCGGTCGATCCCGGTCACGTACACGCTGCGCGCCACGTGGGTCTCTCCGTCCCTCGTCTCAGCAAGTGGTCATATCGACCATACCTTCGCACCGCGAACGCCCGTTCGCGAGCAGAGTCACCCAAGGAGGGCAAGGGGCGGAGGTCCGGCGGACACGGGTGCGGAGGGAATGGTGCCGGAGGTGGCGCCGGCAGGCGTCCTCGAACGGATGGTCGCGGCCGGCGAGGTGACCCCGCCCGTCGAGCACGGCATGCCGGAGCTCGACCTCGACCTGCTGCCGGGGGTCGGCAGCCTCTCGGACCTGCTGGTGGAGAACCGTGATCGGGCTCGGTTTCCCGGTCTCCGCTCCGCTCTGACCGGCCGGGCACGCCCCCGGGAGCGGCCGGTGCCGGAGCCGCGCCCCGGCACCGGCCGCGGCCCGGGTCAGGCCGGGCGGAGCCAGAGGGTGGCGAGCGGGGGCAGCACCAGTTCGGCACTGCGGGGCTGGTCGTTCCAGGGGACGGACTCGGCCTTCACCGGGTGGGAGTTGCCGATCCCGGCGCCGCCGTAGGTCTCGGCGTCGGTGTTCAGCACCTCCTCCCAGAGCTGCTCGCGGCCGTCGAGGGCGGGCAGGCCGACCCGGTGGCCGTGCCGGACGACGGGGGAGAAGTTGCAGACGGCGACCAGCGGGGTGCCGTCGGCGGCGTACCGGACGAAGGAGAGCAGGTTGTCCTCGGCCGCGCCGCCGTCCAGCCAGCGGAAGCCGTCCGGGGTGGTGTCCTGCTCCCAGAGCGCCGGGGCGTCGAGGTAGCGGCGGTTGAGGTCGCGGACCAGGCGGCGGACCCCGAGGTGCTCCTCGGCGGCCGGCCACGTCTGCTCGTCGAGCACCCACCACTGCGGGCCCTGCTCGTGGTCCCACTCCGCGCCCTGGGCGAACTCCTGCCCCATGAACAGGAGCTGCTTGCCCGGGTGGGCCCACATGAAGCCGAGGTACGCGCGGTGGTTGGCGCGCTGCTGCCACCAGTCGCCGGGCATCTTGGAGACCAGCGCCTGCTTGCCGTGCACCACCTCGTCGTGCGAGATCGGCAGGACGTAGTTCTCGGAGTAGGCGTACACCATCGAGAAGGTGATCTCGTTGTGGTGGTACTTGCGGTGCACCGGCTCCTTGGACATGTAGACCAGCGAGTCGTGCATCCAGCCCATGTTCCACTTCAGGCCGAAGCCCAGGCCGCCGCTGTCGGTGGGGCGGGTGACGCCGTTCCAGGCGGTGGACTCCTCGGCGATGGTGACCACGCCGGGGCAGCGCCGGTAGACGGTGGCGTTCATCTCCTGGAGGAACGCGGCCGCGTCCAGGTTCTCCCGGCCGCCGTGCTGGTTGGGCGTCCAGGCGCCGCCCTCGCGGGAGTAGTCGAGGTAGAGCATCGAGGCGACGGCGTCCACCCGCAGGCCGTCGATGTGGAACTCCTCGCACCAGTACACCGCGTTGGCGACCAGGAAGTTGCGCACCTCGGTCCGGCCGTAGTCGAACTCCAGGGTGCCCCAGTCGGGGTGCTCGGCGCGCAGCGGGTCGGCCGGCTCGTACAGCGGCTCGCCGTCGAAGCGGGCGAGCGCGAAGTCGTCCTTGGGGAAGTGCGCGGGCACCCAGTCGACGATCACCCCGATGCCGTGCCGGTGCAGGGTGTCGACCAGGTGGCGGAAGTCGTCCGGGCTGCCGAGCCGGGCGGTGGGGGCGTAGTAACCGGACACCTGGTAGCCCCAGGAGCCGCCGAACGGGTGTTCCATCACGGGCATGAACTCCACGTGGGTGAAGTTCAACTCCTTGAGGTACCGGGGGAGTTCCTCGGCGATCGCCCGGTAGGTGGTGAGGTCGGGCCGCCAGGACGGCAGGTGCAGCTCGTACACCGACATCGGCGCCCGGTGGTGCGCGGCGCGGGCCCGGCGGGCCATCCACTCGCCGTCCTGCCAGCGGTAGGCGGAGGAGGTGACGACCGAGGCGGTGCCCGGCGGGCACTGCGCGGCCCGGGCCAGCGGGTCGGCCTTGTCGAGCACCCAGCCCTGCCGGGTGTGGAGCTCGTACTTGTACTGGGTGCCCTCGGCCAGGCCCGGCACGAACAGCTCCCAGACCCCGGAGGAGCCGAGCGAGCGCATCGGGTGCGCGGTGCCGTCCCAGTGGTTGAAGTCGCCGATCAGCCGGACGCCCACCGCGTTCGGCGCCCAGACCGCGAAGGCGGTGCCGGACACCCCGTCGACGGTGCGCACGTGCGAACCGAGCGCCTGCCAGAGCTGCTCGTGCCGGCCCTCGGAGATCAGGTGCAGGTCCAGCTCGCCGAGGGTGGGCGCGGTGCGGTACCCGTCGTGCTGCCGCAGCGGCTCGCCGCCGGGGTACGTCACCAGCAGCCGGTAGTCCGGCACCTCGGCGGCGGCCAGCAGACCGGTGAAGAGGCCGTTCTGCTGATGGGTGAGCTCGGCCGGGCCTTGCGCGGTCTCCACCACCACCCGCTCGGCGAAGGGGCGCAGCACCCGGATCGCGGTGCCGCCGTGCACCGGGTGGGCGCCGAGCAGGCCGTGCGGGTCGTGGTGCAGGCCGGCGACCAGCCGGTCCACCTCGGCCGGCGGCAGCGGCGCCTCGGGTAGCCGCAGCGCGGACGGGACGGCGGGCGGGCCGTCGGGGGCGGCGTCGGACGCCGGGGGGCGCGGTTCGGCCCGCCGGGCCGCCGCCGCGGGCTCGCGCTGGGGGGAGTCCGGGCCCGCCAGGAAGGTGGCAGGCACGGTACGGGTGGTGCGGCCGGGCGGGTCGAGCGGCGTCACGGCGTGGTCCTCCTGCGGAGTCGGGGTGGCCGGGGGCGTCGGTGGCGGGGCGGGCGTTCGCCGGGGGCGGGCGTGGAGCAGGTCGGGCGGTGGGCCTTCAGACGGTCAGGGCCAGCCGGTTGATCGCGGCCAGCGGGATCGGCAGCCAGCCGGGCCGGTGGCGGGCCTCGTACACCACCTCGTACACCGCCTTGTCGATCTCCAGGGCGCGCATCAGCTCGGGCGAGGCGGCCGGGTCGGTGCCGCCGCCGGCGGTGTAGCCGGCGCAGAACGCGGTCCGGTTGCGCTGCGCCCAGGCGGCGGCGAGGTGGGCCAGCTCGGGGTCGGGCGGCGCGCCGGCCAGCAGGTGGGCGGCCGCGTAGTCGAAGGAGCGGAGCATCGCGGCGACATCCCGCAGCGCGGTCTGCGGTTCGCGCCGCTCGGCGACGGACTTGGCCGGCTCTCCCTCGAAGTCCAGCAGCACCCAGCCGTGCGGGGTGCGCATGGCCTGCCCGAGGTGGAGGTCGCCGTGGATCCGCTGGACCGGCATGCCGTCGGGGTGGGCGTCGGCGAGCTGCTGGAAGGCGGTGCGCAGGGCGGCCCGGTAGCGGAGCAGCCCGGGCACGGCGGCCACCGCGCTGTCGAGGCGGTCGGCCATCGCGGTGGCCAGCTGCCGGGTCTGGGTGCGGTCCAGCCGGGCCACCGGCATCGAGCGGGCCAGCACCCGGTGGACCTCGGCGGTGGCCCGGCCGAGCCGGTGCGCCTCGATCGCGAAGTTGCCGGGGGACGGGTCGCCCTTGAGCCGGCCGACCTGGTCCAGGGCCAGCTCCCAGCCGTCCTCGGCCTCCGGCAGGTAGCGCTGGAGCAGCCCGAGGGTGGCCGGCTCGGCGCGTTCCAGCCGGCTCTCGAACCAGGCCGCCACCCGGGGGATCCGGGTGGAGCCGGCCCGCGAGAGCGCCAGCGAGAGCTCCAGGTCGGGGTTGGTGCCGGGGTGGATGCGGCGGAACAGCTTGAGGATGTACGAGGTGCCGTAGATGACCGAGCTGTTGGACTGCTCGGCGGTGGAGGCGCGCCCGGGGAGGTTGGTGGGCAGCCCGGAGCCGGGGGTGCGGCGGAACGACAGCGAGCCGAACCGGTCGCCGGTGGCCAGGTGCTCCAGCAGCCGCCCGGTCAGCTCGGGGTCGTGCACCGCGTCGTAGAGCGCCGCGCCGTCGTACGGGCCCTGGTTGAGCCGGCCGAGGACGGCGGTCGGCTCGATGTCGGCCGGCCCCTCCGAACGGATGCCGAGCAGCAGCTGGTAGATGTCCCCGTGCGGCGCGCCGGCGGTGGTGGCGTGCTCGACCCGCAGCAGCAGGTGCAGCAGGGCGGGGTCGCCGACCTGGAGCGGGGTGCCGACCACGGGGGTGAGGCCGGTGATGGGCCGTCCCTTGCCGGCGTACCAGCGCTGGGTGGGGAGCCACTCGGCGATCAGCGGCAGGGCCGCCTGGACGAGTTCGCTGACCCCCAGGGCGGTTCTCCGGGCCGAGGCGCCGCGGGTGCCCACCGGCGCGGAGCCGGTGGGGGTGTCGCGATGCACATCGGCTTGAGAACGGGAGGTTTCGGACATGACTCCCTTTCCCCGGAAGCGGGCGGACTGCCCGACGGGTCTGGCCGGGTCCGTCAGTCTTCCGGATTTCGGCGGCGCGGCGGCGACGGCACGCGAGCGGGGCTCAGGTGTCACGCCTTCGTGTGGGTGGCCGTTGGGCTGTTCTCCGTACGCGGTGGTGCAGAGACCTCCGGGGGCGCGGGGTGTTCAACTCTCGCGCCCCCGGAGGGTTTGGTGAGACCGGTCCTGACGGATCGTTACTTCGATCGCCTGGTGCGGCTCAGGCGCGGGGGCTGCCGGAGCTGGAACCAGTAGAAGCCGTGCCCGGCGAGGGTGAGCAGGTACGGCCACTCGCCGATCGAGGGGAAGCGCACCCCGCCGATCAGCTCGACCGGGTACCGCCCTCCGTACTGCCGCAGGTCGAGTTCGGTCGGCTGCGCGAACCGCGAGAAGTTGTTCACGCACATGACCAGGTCGCCCTCGTGCTCGCGCACGAAGGCCAGCACCGCGGGATTGCTGGAGGGCAGTTCGGTGTACGTGCCGAGGCCGAACGCCGAGTTGAGCTTGCGGATCTCGATCATGCGACGCGTCCAGTGCAGCAGCGAACTCGAACTGCTCTGCTGCGCCTCGACGTTGGTCACCTGGTAGCCGTACACCGGGTCCATGATGGGCGGCAGACTGAGCCTGCCCGGGTCGGCGGACGAGAAACCCGCGTTGCGGTCCGGGGTCCACTGCATCGGCGTGCGCACGCCGTCCCGGTCGCCCAGCCAGATGTTGTCGCCCATGCCGATCTCGTCCCCGTAGTAGAGCACCGGGGAGCCCGGCAGGGAGAGCAGCAGGGCGGTGAACAGTTCGATCTGGTTGCGGTCGTTCTCCAGGAGCGGGGCGAGCCGGCGGCGGATGCCCACGTTGGCGCGCATCCGGGGGTCCTTGGCGTACTCCGCGTACATGTAGTCGCGCTCCTCGTCGGTGACCATCTCCAGGGTCAGCTCGTCGTGGTTGCGCAGGAAGATGCCCCACTGGCACCCGTGCGGGATGCGCGGGGTCTTGGCGAGGATCTCCGACACCGGGTAGCGGGACTCCCGGCGGACCGCCATGAAGATGCGCGGCATCACCGGGAAGTGGAACGCCATGTGGCACTCGTCGCCGCCGGAGGCGAAGTCGCCGAAGTAGTCGACGACGTCCTCCGGCCACTGGTTGGCCTCGGCGAGCAGCACGGTGTCGGGGTAGTTGGCGTCGATCTCCTTGCGGACCCGCTGGAGGAACTCGTGCGTCTCCGGCAGGTTCTCGCAGTTGGTGCCCTCGCGGGCGAACAGGTACGGCACGGCGTCCAGCCGGAAGCCGTCGATGCCGAGGTCGAGCCAGAACCGCAGCCCGGCGATCATCTCGTCCTGGACCCGGGGGTTGTCGTAGTTGAGGTCCGGCTGGTGGGAGAAGAACCGGTGCCAGAAGTACTGCTTGCGCACCGGGTCGTAGGTCCAGTTGGAGGTCTCGGTGTCGACGAAGATGATCCGGGCGTCCGGATACTGCTTGTCGTCGTCGGCCCACATGTAGAAGTCGCCGTACGGGCCGTCCGGGTCCTCCCGGGAGGCCTGGAACCAGGGGTGCTGGTCGCTGGTGTGGTTCATGACGAAGTCGATGACCACGCGCATGCCGCGGGCGTGCGCGGCGTCGACGAACTCCATGAAGTCGGCGAGGTCGCCGAACTCCGGCAGGACCGACTTGTAGTCCGCGACGTCGTACCCGCCGTCGCGCAGCGGCGAGGCGAAGAACGGCGGCAGCCAGAGGCAGTCGACCCCGAGCCACTGGAGGTAGTCGAGCTTGGACGTGAGCCCCCTGAGATCCCCGATCCCGTCGCCGTTGCTGTCCTGGAAGGACCGCACCAGTACCTCGTAGAAGACCGCACGCTTGAACCACTCCGGGTCCAGGTTCTTCTTCGAGGTCTCGGGGAAGGTGTCGGGAACGGGCTCGTTCACTGTCACGCTGGGTTCCTCCGAACCGTGAGGAGGTGAGCCGGCTCGGCTGAGGGATCGAGCCGGACGTAGTTGTGCCGGCCCCAGGTGTAGGCGGCGCCGGTGAGCTCGTCGTGCACCGCGAACGGGCCGTCCCCGTCGAGGGTGACGGTGGCCTCCTGGACGTGGTGCGGGTCGAGGTTGACCACCGTGACGACGTGGTCGGTGAGGCCGTCGGCCGTGGTGGCGGTCTTGGAGAAGGCGAGTACCTGGTCGTTGTCGGTGGGGTGGAAGCGCAGGCCGCGCAGCTGCTGGAGCGAGGGGTGCCGGCGGCGCAGCCGGTTCAGCACGGTGAGCAGCGGGGCGAGGGTGTCGGTGCGGGTCCAGTCGCGGGGGCGGAGCTCGTACTTCTCGGAGTGCAGGTACTCCTCCGAGCCCGGGTGGGCCGGCTCGTTCTCGTACAGCTCGTAGCCGGCGTAGACGCCGTAGCTGGGGGAGAGGGTGGCGGCCAGCACGGCGCGGATCGCGAACGCGGCCCGGCCGCCGGTCTGCAGGTAGGCGTGCAGGATGTCCGGGGTGTTGGCGAAGAAGTTCGGCCGCATGTAGGCGGCGGCGTCACCGGAGAGCTCGGTGAGGTAATCGGTGAGGTCCTGCTTGGTGGTGCGCCAGGTGAAGTACGTGTACGACTGGTGGAAACCGATCTTCCCCAGCGTCTGCATCATCGCGGGCCGGGTGAAGGCTTCCGCCAGGAACACGACATCCGGGTCGGTGCGGGCGATGTCGGCGAGCACCTTCTCCCAGAACAGCACCGGCTTGGTGTGCGGGTTGTCGACCCGGAAGATCCGCACGCCGTGGGTCATCCAGAACCGGAGGACGCGGAGCGTTTCCTTGACGATTCCGTCCATGTCCTGGTCGAAGTTGATCGGATAGATGTCCTGGTACTTCTTCGGCGGGTTCTCGGCATAGGCGATGGTGCCGTCGGCGCGGTGGCTGAACCATTCCGGGTGCTTGTTCACCCAGGGGTGGTCCGGCGAACACTGCAGCGCGAAGTCCAGGGCCACCTCCAGGTGCAGCGCCTCGGCCTCGGCGACGAAGTGGTCGAAGTCCTCGATGGTGCCGAGGTCCGGGTGGATGGCGTCGTGGCCGCCCTCCGGCGAGCCGATCGCCCAGGGCGAGCCGACGTCGTGCGGACCGGCCGTCAGGGTGTTGTCCGGGCCCTTGCGGAAGGCTCGCCCGATCGGGTGGACCGGCGGCAGGTAGACCACGTCGAAGCCCATCGCGGCGACGGCGGGCAGCCGCTCGGCGGCGGTGCGCAGGGTGCCCGAGCGCGGCGGCTCGACCCCGGACGGGTCGACCACCGCGCCCTCCGAGCGGGGGAAGAACTCGTACCAGGAGCCGTACAGCGCGCGCTCGCGGTCCACCTGGAGCGGCAGCGGGCGGGAGGCGCTCACCAGTTCGCGCAGCGGGTAGCGGCCCAGCAGGTCGAGCACCTCGGGGGCGAGCGCCGCGGCCAGCCGGGACAGCGGCGGCAGCCCGGTGTCGCGCAGCGCGTCCACCGCGGCCAGGATGTGCGCCCGGCCCTCCTTCTTCGGCACGCCGCCCGCGGCCCGCTCCAGCAGCAGCGCGCCCTCCTCCAGCACCAGCGCGGTGTCGATCCCGGCGGGCAGCTTCACCGCGGCCACCTTGCGCCAGGTGGCGAGCGGGTCGCTCCACGCCTCCACCAGGTAGGACCAGCGGCCGGGCGCGGTCGGGGTGACGTGCGCGCCCCAGCGGTCGGTGCCCTCGGCGAGTTCGCGCATCGGCGTCCACGGGCCGCTGCGGCCGCGCGGGTCGCGCAGGACGACGTTGGCGTTCACCGCGTCGTGGCCCTCGCGGAACACGGTGGCGGTGACCGCGAAGGTCTCGCCGACCACCGCCTTGGCCGGGCGGCGGCCGGCGTCGACGAGGGGGCTGACGTCCAGGACGGGGATGCGGCCGATCACGGTGTCGCTCTCTGTCGTCTTGCGGGCGGCGGGTTTGCGGGTGGCGGGCTTGGACTCGGCCGTGCGGGCGGCGGGTTTGCGGGCGGCCGGCCTGCGGCCGGTCTCCGCGCGCGCCGCGGTGGTGCGGGCCGGGGCGGCCTTCGCGGTGGCGGCGGCACCGGTGCCGGTGGCGGTGACCTCGGCGCCGGTGGCGGCGGTGCGGCGCGTGGTGGTGCGCCTGCGGGGTGCCGCCGGCCGGTCCTCCTCGGCCCCGGGTTGTCGGGCCGGTTCGGTCTGCTCCGTACGGATAGCCCCGGCCCCCCGGGGTCCCGGCATCGCCGCGTCTGTCCGAGTGTCAGAATCCATCCGTCCGGCGGATTCCGCGACCGCTGCGTCGTGGCTGTCGGCCACCGGTGTGGACTGGTCCCGCGTGTCGCCGTGCATGCCAAACTCCTGCCCGAGATCGGCGGCAGCTCCCGCGGGCCGGGCGGGCCGGGGGGAGTACCGGGAGGACTGCTGGGTGGGGAGGACGTGCGACCGGAAGCCTGCCCGCGCCGCCGTCCCCGGCAACCTGCCCCGCTCCCGCCGAGCCCCTGGCGGGGCGCCCGAGAGCCCGCGCGCATCCCGGCGCACGCCTCTCGGGACACGCCCCTGGGCGACCCAACCCACCCGTGAACGAGCAGGCCGAGCCGGAGGACACGCATCGGTGCGTGGTGAGCGCCGAATGGGCTAAGGAGGTTGGGAATCGATCAACGCGAAAAGGATTCGGACGTGCTGCTTCAAGGAGGGCGCCACCCGTCGCCGCACTCCCCGCAGCATCCACGACCTTGGTTCATAGTCGCACCGGCGACAAGACTTTTGCAGCGGTACGACAGTAGTTTCGGGCTTTGTCCGGGGCGGCTCCGCCGGTGGAAATGGATCTGTTCCGCAGTGTTCACGCATTGGTAGCGCGATCCGAAGGAACGCGCGCCTCGCGCGCCCCCTGTGCAGCCCAATGCGCCGAATGCGATCTCATCAATAGGCCGAACGGAGGCCCAATAGCCCGCTTGACGCACCCTCATGACGGGAGCCGGGGCTACGCTTCACGCCGTGAAGGCAATCCGCAGATTCACCGTCCGCACCGTCCTGCCCGAACAACTCCAGCCGTTGCACGAGCTGGCCCTCAACCTGCGCTGGTCCTGGCACCCCGAGACCAGGGACCTCTTCCGGTCCGTGGACCCGGAGGTCTGGGCGGCGACCGGCGAGGATCCGGTGCGCCTGCTGGGCGAGGTCCCGGCCGCCCGGCTCGCCGCGCTCGCCACCGACCGCCGGTTCCTGCGCAGACTCGGCGACCTCGCCGACGACCTGCGGGAGTACCTGGCCGGCCCGCGCTGGTACCAGGCCGCCCAGCACGGCCTCGACCAACCGGTCGCCGGCGGTGCGCAACCCGCCGCCATCGCCTACTTCTCACCCGAGTACGGCATCGCCGCGGCGCTGCCCCAGTACTCCGGCGGGCTCGGCATCCTGGCCGGCGACCACCTCAAGGCGGCCAGCGACCTCGGCGTCCCGCTCATCGGCGTGGGGTTGTTCTACCGGCACGGCTACTTCCGGCAGTCCCTCAACCGGGACGGCTGGCAGCAGGAGCGCTACCCGCTCCTCGACCCGGACGAACTCGCCGTCACACTGCTCCGGGAGGGTGACGGCGCCCCCTGCCGGATCGACCTCGCGCTCCCCGGCGGCCGCACCCTGGCCGCGCACGTCTGGCGGGCCCAGGTCGGGCGCGTCCCGCTGCTGCTGCTCGACTCCGACATCGAGGCCAACTCGCCGGCCGAGCGCGACGTCACCGACCGCCTGTACGGCGGCGGCAGCGAGCACCGGCTGCTCCAGGAGATGCTGCTCGGCATCGGCGGCGTCCGCGCGGTCCGGGCCTACTGCCGGCTCACCGGCCACCCCGCTCCCGAGGTCTTCCACACCAACGAGGGCCACGCCGGCTTCCTCGGCGTCGAGCGGATCCGCGAGCTGATCGCCGACGGCCCGGCCGAGCCGGGACTGGACTTCGCCGCCGCCCTGGAGGCCGTCCGGGCCGGCACCCTGTTCACGACCCACACGCCCGTCCCGGCCGGCATCGACCGCTTCGACCGGGAGCTCGTCGCCCGCCACTTCGGCGGCGACGCCGCGCTGCCGGGCGTCCCGGCCGACCAGGTGCTCGCACTCGGCGCCGAGACCTGGCGCGGCGGGGACCCGAAGCTCTTCAACATGGCCGCGATGGGCCTGCGGCTCGCCCAGCGCGCCAACGGCGTCTCCACCCTGCACGGCGAGGTCAGCCGGTCCATGTTCAACGGGCTCTGGCCGGGCTTCGACGCCGCCGAGGTACCGATCACCTCGGTCACCAACGGCGTCCACGCGGCGACCTGGATCGACCCGGCGGTGGTCCGGCTCGGCGCGGCCGAGATCGGCGCCGACCGCGCCGAGGACGCCATGACCACCGGCGACGCCAAGCGCTGGACGGGCCTGGAGCGGATCGGCAACAGCGAGATCTGGGAGCTGCGCCGCAGCCTGCGCGCCCAGCTCGTGGACGAGGCCCGCCACCGGCTGCGCGCCTCCTGGCGCCAGCGCGGCGCGGGCGAGGCCGAGCTCGGCTGGGTCTCCTCGGTGCTCGACCCGGACGTGCTCACCATCGGGTTCGCCCGCCGGGTGCCCTCCTACAAGCGGCTCACCCTGATGCTGCGCGACCAGGAGCGGCTGCGCGCCCTGCTGCTGAACCCGCACCGGCCGGTGCAGATCGTGGTCGCGGGCAAGGCCCACCCGGCCGACGACGGCGGCAAGCGGCTGATCCAGCAGATGGTCGCCTTCGCCGACGACCCGGCGGTCCGGCACCGGATCGTCTTCCTGCCGGACTACGACATGGCGATGGCCCGCCACCTCTACCCGGGCTGCGACGTCTGGCTGAACAACCCGCTCCGCCCGCTGGAGGCCTGCGGCACCTCGGGGATGAAGGCCGCGCTGAACGGCTGCCTCAACCTGTCCGTCCTGGACGGCTGGTGGGACGAGTGGTACGACGGCCAGAACGGCTGGGCGATCCCCACCGCCGACGAGACCGGCGGGGCCCTCGACCCGGAGAGCGGCGAGGCCGAGCGGCGGGACGACATCGAGGCCGCCGCGCTGTACGACCTGATCGAGCACCAGGTGGCCGCCCGGTTCTACGACCGGGGCGCGGACGGGCTGCCGCACCGCTGGATCGCCATGGTCCGGCACACCCTGGTCACCCTGGGGCCCAAGGTGCTGGCCGGGCGGATGGTCCGCGAGTACGTCGAGCGGCTGTACACCCCGGCGGCGCTGGCCCAGCGGGAGCTGGCGGCGGCCGCCGCGGGCCCGGCGGGTGAGGCGGGCGGGCGAGTCACGGTCCCCTACGCGGGGGCGCGCGAGCTGGCGGGCTGGAAGGCGCGGGTCCGGGAGGCCTGGCCGGCCGTCCGGGTCGAGCACGTCGAGGCGGAGTGCCCGGACGAGGCACAGGAGCTGGGCAGCTCGCTGGCGCTGCGGGTGCAGGTCGCGCTCGGTGCGCTGGAGCCCGGCGACGTCGAGGTGCAGGTGGTCTCCGGGCGGGTGGACGAGTCGGACGGCATCTCGGACGCCTGCCTGCTCGCCCTCAAGCCGGTCGGCGGGCCGGACCTCGACGGGCGGACGAGGTACGAGGGCTCGCTGGAGCTCTGCCGGACCGGCCCGTTCGGCTACACCGTCCGGGTGCTGCCGGCCCATCCGCGGCTGGCCTCGCCGGCCGAGCTGGGCCTGGTGGCCCTGCCGGCCGAGTCGGCGGGGATGGACGCGGGGCTGCTGCGTTGAGCGGTGGGGAGGGCCGGTCGGTCCGGCTCTCCCCACCTCCGGGCCGCCGGGCGGGTCACGGACCGGCGGCCCGAACGGACCGGCCCTAGCGGACGGCGGCGACCAGGGAGTCGGTGACGGAGCGCCAGGCCACCCCGGCCTCGCGGAACCCGGCCTCGGCGAGCCGTGCGGTGTGCCAGTCGGCCGGGTGCGAGGCGCCGGCGGCGTGCGAGCCGTAGAGCGCGTTCCGGGCGGTGACCTGCTCGGCGAGCAGCGGGTCGGCCGCGGCGGCCGCCCACCACCCGGCCCAGTCGAGGACGCCCTCGGCCCGCTCGCGCTCCTGGCGCCGCTGCTGGAAGGCCTCGGTCGCGGCGGTGAGCAGCGGGATCGACGGCTCGGGGGTGTGGTCGGCGTTGAGGAAGACGCCGCCGGGGCGGATCAGCTTGGCGAGGTCCCCGTAGAGCCGGACGAGGTCGTCGGTGCGCAGCCAGTGCAGGGCGGTGGCGGTCACCACGGCGTCGTAGGGGTCGGGCGGGAGCCGGGCGGCCCAGTCCGGATCGGTGAGGTCGGCGGTCACCAGGGTGAACCGGGGTTCGTCGGCGAAGAGGCCGCGGGCGATGGCCATCAGCGCCGGGTCCTGGTCCACGCCGACGCTGACGGCGCCGGGCAGCCGGGCGAGCAGCCGCTCGCTGATGCTGCCGGTGCCGCAGGCGAGGTCGAGGACGCGCGGCGCGGGGCCGGTGACGGCCTCGACGACGTCGAGCATGGCGCGGAAGCGCTCCTCGCGGTCGGGCAGGTACCACTCCTGCTGGCGGTCCCAGCTGCGCTGCCAGTCCTGCCAGTGCGTCCGGTCGGTCACGTCCCGCTCCCTCGGTCGTCGGCCCAGGGGCCGTAAGGCCCACAACTCACCCTAGGCCCTTTCGGTAAGAGATGAAAGGGCCTAGAGGCCATTACCCGACGATGAGTGGTCAGACCAGGCTGTCCCGCCAGGCCTGGTGCAGCTCGGCGAAGCGGCCGGAGCCCTCGATCAGCTCCTGCGGGGTGCCGTCCTCGACGATCCGGCCCCGGTCCATCACCAGGACGCGGTCGGCGATCTCGACGGTGGAGAGCCGGTGGGCGATGATCACGGCCGTCCGCCCGGCCAGCACCGTGCGCATCGCCCGCTGGACGGCCTGCTCGCCCGGGACGTCCAGCGAGCTGGTCGCCTCGTCCAGGATCAGCACCGCGGGGTCGGCCAGCAGCGCCCGGGCGAAGGCCACCAGCTGGCGCTGGCCGGCCGAGATCCGGCCGCCGCGCTTGCGCACGTCGGTGTCGAAGCCGTCCGGCAGCGCGGCGACGAACTCGTACGCGCCGATGTCCCGCGCCGCCTGCTCGACCTCCTCGCGGGAGGCGCCCGGGCGGCCGATCGCGATGTTCTCGGCGACGGTGCCGGAGAACAGGAAGGACTCCTGCGTCACCATCACCACCCCGCGGCGCAGTTCCGGCGTGGCGAGGTCGCGCAGGTCCACCCCGTCGAGGGTGATCCGGCCGCCGGTCGGGTCGTAGAAGCGGGCCAGCAGCTTGGCGACGGTCGACTTGCCCGCCCCGGTCGCCCCGACCACGGCCACCGTCTGGCCGGCCGGCAGCGCCAGGTCGAAGGCGGGCAGCACCTCCTTGCCGGAGCGGTAGCCGAAGCTCGTCTTCTCGAAGTGCACCGCGCGCCCCTTCGCCAGGGACTCCGCCGGCGGGGCCGGGAGCTCCTTCGGCTCGGCGGGCTCGGCGACGGTCGGCTCGTGGGCGAGCAGACCGGCGATCTTCTCCAGGGCGGCGGCGGCCGACTGGTAGCTGTTCAGGAACATCGCCAGCTGGTCGATCGGGTCGAACAGCCGGCGCAGGTAGAGCACGAAACCGGTGAGCACACCGAGCTCCACGGCGCCGTCGGTGACCAGGAAGGCGCCGAACAGCACCACCCCGGCGCTCCAGACGTTCGCGGTGGCGCGGGAGAGGCCGACGTAGCGGGCGATCTCCAGCAGGCCGTCCGCCGTGGCGGCGGCCGACTGCCGGTTCACCACGGCGAACGCGGCGTCGTTGGCCCGCTCGCGGCGGAAGGCCTGGACGGGCCGGATGCCGTTCATGGTCTCGGTGAAGCGCACGATCAGCGAGGCGGCCGAGGTGCGCGAGCGGCGGTAGACCCGGCGCGAGCGGCTCCGGAAGGAACGGGCGATCAGGAAGAGCGGGACGAACGAGGCCAGCGAGACCAGGCCGAGCCGCCAGTCCATCACCAGCAGCAGCACCGAGATGTAGAAGACCGAGAGGAAGACGGTCAGCAGCTCCTGGAGGCCCTCGGAGAGCAGCTCGCGCAGGGCGTCCACGTCGGACGTGGCGCGGGAGATGATCCGGCCCGAGGTGTAGCGCTCGTGGAAGTCCAGACTGAGCCGCTGGGCGTGCCGGAAGATCCGGCCGCGCAGCTCCACCAGGATGTCCTGGTTGATCCGGGCGCTGATCTTGATGAACGCCCACTGGAGCACGGTGCTCAGCAGCGCGAAGGAGAGGTAGGCGGTGATCACCGCCACCAGCGGGCCGGCGTCGTGGTCGCGCAGGGCCGGGATGCCCCGGTCCATCGCGATCGCCACCAGCAGCGGGCCGGACTGCAGCGCCGCCTGCTGGAGCAGGATCACCACCATCGCGACGGTGATCCGGGCCCGGTGCGGGCCGAGCAGCGAGCGCAGCAGCGCCCGGGGCGCGCCCGGCGGGACGGGGATGTCCTCCTCGTCGGCCGGCGGCGCGGGCAGCTCCTCCTCCGGTGCCGCCTGCGCGCCCCTCGCGTCCTTCGTGGCCTTCTCGGCGGGCTCGATCGTGGTGGTCATCGGGCGGGGCCCCTCTCCGGTACCAGGGCGGCCTCGCCCGACATCAGTTCGCGGTAGCGCGCCGAGGTGCGCAGCAGCTCCTGGTGGGTGCCGACGGCCTCGATCCGGCCGTCCGCGAGCACCGCGACCCGGTCGGCGAGCAGGACGGTGCTCGGCCGGTGGGCCACCACCAGCGCGGTGGTGGAGCCGAGCACCTGCCGCAGGGCCCGCTCGACGAGCGCCTCGGTGTGCACGTCCAGTGCGGAGAGCGGGTCGTCCAGGACGAGGAAGGCCGGGGCGCCGACCACCGCGCGGGCCAGGGCGAGGCGCTGGCGCTGGCCGCCGGACAGGCTCAGGCCCTGCTCGCCGACCTCCGTCTCGACCCCGTCGGGCAGCTTCCCGACGAAGTCGGCCTGGGCGGTGGCGAGCGCGGCGCCGAGCTGCTCGGGGCCGGCGCCGGGCGCGCCCATCAGCACGTTCTCCCGGACGGTGGCCGAGAACAGGGTGGGTTCCTCGAAGGCGACCGAGACCAGCTCGCGCAGCCGCTCCCGGGACAGCTCGCGGACGTTCCGGCCGTCCAGCGTGATGGTGCCGGCGGTGGCCTCGTACAGCCGGGGGAGCAGCGCGGTGAGCGTGGTCTTGCCACTGCCGGTGGCGCCGACCAGGGCCATCGTCTCGCCGCTGCGGATGTGCAGGTCGATGCCCCGGAGCAGGTCGGGGGTGTCGGCCGGGGCGTCCGGGTAGCGGAAGCGGACGCCGGTGAGCCGGATGCCGTCGGGGGCGGTGCCCTGCGCGGGGGCGGTGGGGGCGGTCTCCGGGTGGGGGGCGTCGGCCGGCTCGGGCTCGTCCAGCACCTCGAAGAAGCGGTCGGCGGCGGTGGCGGCCTCGTTGGCGTAGGCGAGCAGCCAGCCCAGCGACTCGACCGGCCAGCGCAGCGCCAGCGCGGTGGAGAGGAAGGCGACCAGGGTGCCGGTGCTCAGCTCGTCGTGCGCGACCAGGTAGCAGCCGGCCGCGAGCGCGCAGCCGAGGGCCAGCTCGGGCAGGCCGACGATGACCGCCCAGAGGTTGGCGAGCAGGCCGGCCTTGCGCAGCTCGGTGCGGCGCAGGTCGTTCGTCCGGGCGCGGAAGCGCTCGGCCATCGACCGGTGGCGGCCGAAGGCCTTGAGGATGCGGATGCCGAGGATCGACTCCTCGATGACGGTGGCGAGGTCGCCGTTCTGGTCCTGGGCGCGGCGGGCGGCGCCGGAGTAGCCGGCCTCGAACCGCCGGGTGAGCACCATCAGCGGGGCGGCCGGCAGCAGCACGATCAGGGCGAGGCGCCAGTCCTGGGTGAACATCAGCGCGGTGCCGGCGAGGAAGGTCGCCGTGTTGACGATCAGGAAGACCAGCGGGAAGGCCAGGAACAGCCGCATGGTGTACATGTCGGCGGTGGCCCGGGAGAGCAGCTGGCCGGAGCCCCAGCGGTCGTGGAAGGAGATCGGCAGCCGCTGCAGCCGGGCGAAGAGGTCGCCGCGCATCGCCGTCTCCACCCCGGCCAGGGGCTTGGCCAGGATGACCCGGCGGGTGTAGAACAGGGCCGCCTCGAACAGCCCGAGCGCCAGCAGCAGGCCGATCAGCGGCCAGAGCGCCCCGAGGTCGTGGTCGGTGATCGGCCCGTCGACGATGCGGCCGAGAACGATCGGGACGAGCAGCACGCTGAGCGCGGCGAGCAGCGCGGCGCCGACCGAGGCGGTCAGCCGCCAGCGGATCGCGCGGGCGTACGGCCACAGGCGCAGCAGGGAGCGGACCGTCGACCGGCGGGCGGGCGCGGGGGCGGGGGCGGGGGCTTGGTTCTCGGCCATCGCCGTGAGCGTAGGTCGAGCCCCCGTCATTTCTCATCCGGTTTTTCGCACCTGTCGACGAGAACCGGCCACCCGTGCGCGGGGCCGGTGGGGTGCGGGGATCAGCGAGGGGCGGGTGCGCGCAGCAGTCGCAGCGACCGGCCGCCCAGCAGGGCGGTGTCCGGCGGGGCGGTGTCGGGGGCGGGGTGCGGGCCGGTCTCCTCGGCGGTGTCCAGCACCGTCTCGTACGCCGCGTCCGGTGCGGCCCAGGGCTCGCCGGGCAGGGTGAAGGCCACCGGGTCGGGGCCGGCGTTGAGCAGCAGCAGGAAGCTGTCGTCGCGCAACGGGCTCCCGTACTGGTCGCGTTCGGACATCGCGGCGCCGGAGAGCAGCATGCCGAGGCAGGCCGTCGGGGCGAACCAGTCGGCCTCGGTCATCTCCTTGCCGCGCGGGGTGAACCAGGCCAGGTCGGGCTGGCCGCCGGGCGCGGCGGCCCGGCCGGAGAAGAACGCCCGCTGCCGCAGCACCGGGTGGGCGCGGCGGAGCCGGACCAGGCGCGCGGTGAGGTCGCGCAGCCCGGCCCAGCCCGGGTCGTCCAGCAGTGACCAGTCCAGCCAACTGATCTCGTTGTCCTGGCAGTAGGCGTTGTTGTTGCCGAGCTGGGTGCGGCCGAACTCGTCCCCGGCGGTGATCATCGGGACGCCGGTGGAGAGCAGCAGCGTGGCCATCAGGTTGCGCAGCTGGCGCAGGCGCAGGGCGTTGACGGCCGGGTCGGCGGTCTCGCCCTCGGCGCCGTGGTTCCAGGACCGGTTGTCGTCGGTGCCGTCGCGGTTGGACTCGCCGTTGGCCTCGTTGTGCTTGCGGTTGTAGGAGACCAGGTCGCGCAGGGTGAAGCCGTCGTGCGCGGTGACGAAGTTGACCGAGGCGTAGGGGCGCCGGCCGCCGCGCTGGTAGAGGTCGGAGGAGCCGGAGAGCCGGTAGCCGAGCTCGCGGACGTCCGGGCGGGCGCCGCGCCAGAAGTCCCGCACGGTGTCGCGGTACTTGTCGTTCCACTCGGCCCACAGCGGGGGGAAGCCGCCGACCTGGTAGCCGCCCGCGCCGACGTCCCAGGGCTCGGCGATCAGCTTGACCCGGCTCAGGACCGGGTCCTGCGAGACGGCGGCGAGGAAGGGGTGGTCCATCTCGACGCCGTCGCTGCCGCGGGCGAGCGCGGCGGCGAGGTCGAAGCGGAAGCCGTCCACGCCCATCTCGGTCACCCAGTACCGCAGCGAGTCGGTGATCAGCCGGATCACCTGCGGGCGGCGGGTGTCCAGGGTGTTGCCGCAGCCGGTGTAGTCGGCGTAGCCGCGCGGGCGGTTCAGCGGGAGGCGGTAGTACCCGGCGTTGTCGATGCCCCGCAGCGACAGGGTGGGGCCCAACTCGGCGGCCTCGGCGGTGTGGTTGTAGACCACGTCGAGGACGACCTCGATCCCGGCGGCGTGCAGTGCGCGCACCATCCGCTTGAACTCGCCGACCTGGCCGCCGCGGCCGCCCGAGGCGGAGTAGCCGGCGTGCGGGGCGAAGTAGCCGACGGTGTTGTACCCCCAGTAGTTGCCCAGCCCGCGGGCCTGGAGGTGGTCCTCGCCGGCGTGCTGGTGCACCGGCAGCAGCTCGACGGCGGTGACGCCGAGTTCGGTGAGGTGGGCGATCGCGGCGGGGTGGGCCAGGCCCGCGTAGGTGCCGCGCAGCTGCGGCGGCACCTCGGGGTGGCGCATGGTGAAGCCGCGGACGTGCAGTTCGTACAGCACGGTCTCGGCCCAGGGGGTCTTGGGCCGGTGGTCGTCGTACCAGTCGTCGTCGTCGTGGACGACGACGGACCGGGGCACGTAGCGGGCCGAGTCGCGGTTGTCCCGGACGGTGTCGGCGACGTCGGCCTCGGGCCAGTTGCGGACGGCGGAGCAGACCGAGTCGTGGGAGGTGTAACAGCCGTCGACGGCCCGGGCGTACGGGTCGAGCAGAAGTTTGGCCGGGTTCCACCGGGCGCCGGTCCACGGGTCCCAGCGGCCGTGGACGCGGAAGCCGTACCGGGTGCCCGGGCGGACGCCGGGCAGGAAGCCGTGCCAGGTCTGGAAGTTCTGCTCGGTCAGCCGGTGTCTGCTCTCCCGGCCGTCCTCGTCGAAGAGACAGAGGTCGACGGCCTCGGCCCCGGCCGCCCAGAGCGCGAAGTTGGTGCCCTGGCGCCCCTGGGCGTCGGTGCGGAAGCGGGCGCCGAGCGGTTGCCAGCTGCCGGGCCACGGTGGCTCGGTGCCGGCACTGCCGCGCGGCCGCACTCCGGCTTCCAGCTCCTGCCCTGACGCCATGGCCGTACCCTCCCTGGGCGGGGTGTCCCGGACCCCGTTCACCTTCTCTTT
This sequence comes from Kitasatospora sp. NPDC003701, assembly GCF_053587085.1. Taxonomy (NCBI): domain Bacteria; kingdom Bacillati; phylum Actinomycetota; class Actinomycetes; order Kitasatosporales; family Streptomycetaceae; genus Kitasatospora; species Kitasatospora sp. NPDC003701. The sequence continues at coordinate 72,366 of NZ_JBSFNM010000011.1, read as the reverse complement.
CCCTGATCCTGCTGATCGGAAGCCGCTGAACGGTGGCTTACCGGCGGATGGCGGCCGGGGGGCGGGCGGCGGGGGGCGCGCGGCGGGCCCCCGGGCGGTCGCGGTGGGCCGCCGGAGTGAGGTTCACCCGGTCGTTCGCGTGTCCTGTCGGGATTGCCCTCGTTGTCCGGGGTATCGGACGGAAACGGCGGGAGGCCCCGGAATGCGGCCCCGAGTACGGTTTTGGGCACGGCGTGCGGCGGCGCTGGGCTGGTGCCTGGCCGTGCTGACGGGGTGCACCGGCGGGGGCGGCGCGGCGCCGGCCCCGGGCGGCGACGCGGTCGCTCCGGGGCACACGGCGCCGCCGCCCCCCTCCCGGGCGGCGATCACCGCACTGCCCGCCGACGGCGCCCAGGACGTCCCGCCGGAGGGCCCGGTCCGGGTCTCGGTGGCCCAGGGCCGGCTGCTCACCGTCCGGCTGGCCGACGCCAAGGGCGCCGAGGTGGCCGGGACGGTCTCCGAGGACGGTTCGGCCTGGACGCCGAACGGCCCGCTGCCGCTCGGCACCGCGTACACCCTGGACTCGGTGGCCGAGGACGACCAGGGCCAGAAGGCGAACCAGCACACGGCGTTCTCGACGGTGGCCCGGGCGCACACCTTCGTGGCCTTCTTCACCCCGGAGGACGGCTCCACGGTCGGCGTCGGCATGCCGGTCTCGCTGCGCTTCAGCCGGCCGATCACCGACCGGGCGGCGGTCGAGAAGGCGGTGCAGGTGACGGCGGACCCACCCGTCGAGGTGGCCGCGCACTGGTTCGGCAACCAGCGGCTGGACGTCCGGCCGAAGACCTACTGGGAGGCCGGCACCAAGGTCGCGGTGGCGCTGCGGCTCAAGGACGTGCAGGGCGCGCCGGGCGAGTTCGGCACCCAGTCCAAGGACGTCCGGTTCACGATCGGCCGGGCCCAGGTCTCCACGGTGGACCTGGACGCCCACACCCTCACCGTCCGGGCCGGCCAGGGCGGCAAGGTGGTGCGCACGCTCAAGGTGTCCGGCGGGGACCAGAAGCACAGCACCTACCGGGGGGTGCTGGTGGTGTCCGAGAAGTACCGGACGACCAGGATGAACTCGCAGACCGTCGGGATGGGCGACGAGTACGACATCAAGGACGTCCCGCACGCGATGCGGCTGACCACCTCGGGCACCTTCATCCACGGCAACTACTGGGCCGACCCGGCGGTCTTCGGCACGGCCAACACCAGCCACGGCTGCATCGGCCTGTCCGACGCCAAGGGCGGGGCGAGCAAGGAGAGCCCGGCGGGCTGGCTGTTCGAGCACACCGTCCCCGGGGACGTGATCGAGGTGAAGGCCTCCACGGGGGACTTCGTCCCGCCGAGCAACGGCCTCAACGGCTGGAACCTGCCCTGGGCCCAGTGGATCGCCGGCAGCGCGATCGAGCACTGACCCGCCGGCCGCCGGCCGCGGTCTCCCGCCGATCTTCACCCCTGTTCCACCTGTGATTCACCGCACTCCTCCCGGGATTCACTCATTCGGCCCAGCTATCCTGCTTGCCGCGCCGAATCTCGGTGCGAAAGATCGCCGGTCCGGTGCAACCCGTCCGGGCAGACGCGCGTCCATCTGGATGGACACCGGGAGGGGAGAAACCGTGAAGCCGGTTAGGGCGGCCGATGCCGCGATAGGTACCACCAGCCGTCGGATGCGCCGCAGTGCGGTGGCGCTCGCGATGGGCGGGGTGCTGCTGTTGACGGCGGCGTGTGGGGACGACAAGGGCGGCGACAGCGGGAGCGGCGGCGGTGACGCGGCCGCCACGGCGGGTGCCAACGGCAGCGGCACCCCCGCGGCCGGCCAGAGCTCGGCGGCGCCGAAGACCTCGGCCGCGGTGCTGAGCGTCGAGCCGAAGGACGGTGCGCAGGACGTCTCGCCGACCAACGCGCTCACCGTCTCGGTCGCGAGCGGCAAGCTGACCACGGTCGAGGTGACCGACAAGGAGGGCAAGCCGGTCGCGGGGGCGATCACGCCGGACGGCACCGGCTGGAAGCCCAGCGCGGCGCTCGCCGTCGGCATGGTCTACAAGGTGAGCGCGCAGGCCAAGGACGCCGAGGGCCTGGTGGCCGCGTCCACCACCTCGTTCACCACGCTGACGCCCGAGAAGAAGATCTCCACCAACGACAACATCACCGACAACGCCACCTACGGCGTCGGCATGATCGTCTCGGTGGTCTTCAACAAGGACGTGAAGAACAAGGAAGCCGTCGCCAAGGGCATCACCTTCGAGACCAGTGACGGCGCCACCGAGGTCAAGGGCCACTGGTTCGGCACCCGGCGGCTGGACTTCCGCCCCGCCGAGTACTGGAAGCCGGGCACCAAGGTCACCATCCACTACCGGCTGAAGAACGTCGAGGTCGCCCCCGGCGTCTACGGCGACGTGGACAAGGACGAGCCGTTCGTCATCGGCCGCTCCCAGGTCTCCACCGCCGACTCCGCGACGCACCAGATGACGGTGGTCCGGGACGGCCAGCCGCACACCGTGCCGGTGACCCTCGGCGACGAGAAGAACCCGTCCTGGAACGGCGTGATGGTGATCTCCAGCAAGGAGAAGGTCACCCGGATGAACTCGCAGACCGTCGGTCTCGGCGGCGAGTACGACATCCCGGACGTGCCGCACGCGATGCGCCTGACCAACTCCGGCACCTTCGTGCACGGCAACTACTGGGCGAACCCGTTCGGCAAGAGCAACGCCAGCCACGGCTGCATCTCGATGCAGGACACCAAGGACGGCAGCGACGCCTCGGTGGCGGGCAAGTTCTTCAACGACTCGATGATCGGCGACGTGGTCAAGGTCGTGAACTCCAAGGAGAAGACGGTCGCGCCCGACAACGGGCTCAGCGGCTGGAACATCGACTGGACCAACTGGTAGGCCCTACCCCGCGGTGGCTCCCGTAGTCCCGGCACGGTGACGACCGGCCCGATCCTCACTCGTTGGGGTCGGGCCGGTCGTCGTTCCCCGGCAAATACCGCTCGAATGGCGCAACCTTTCCGGTGACCGCCGCGTGTATCTGACGAGTCCCGTCGTGATCGAGCGGGATCAACGGGAGGGGGAGTCGACATGAGGTCGATACGTACGGTGGTGGCGGCCGGTCTGCTCGGCGGCGTGCTGGTGCTGACCAGCGCGTGCGGCGGCGGGGGTGCGGGCGGCGGGAGCGCGGCCAAGGCCGAGCTGGGCGGTGCGGCCGCGGGGGCCGCGTCGAGCGCCTCGGCACCGGCGGCCGGGTCGGCGCAGGCCACCGCCCCCGCCCCGGCCGCCACGACGCCCAAGGCGTCGGCGGCCGTGCTGGACATCCAGCCGAAGAACGGCGCGGTGGACGTCGCCCCGAGCGGTGCGCTGAAGGTCGCGGTGGCGGGCGGCAGGCTCACCACGGTCAAGGTGAGCGACAGGAGCGGCAAGGAGATCGCCGGGACGATCGCCGCCGACGGCGCCAGCTGGTCGCCGTCGACCGCCCTCGCGGTGGGCACCGCCTACCAGGTGAGCGCGCTGGCGGCGGACGCCGACGGCGTGGTCGCCTCGGCGGACAGCGGCTTCACCACGCTGACGCCCGAGCGCGAGGCGAAGGCGAGCGACAACGTCGAGGACAACGCCACCTACGGCGTCGGGATGATCGTCTCGGTGGACTTCGACAAGGACGTGAAGAACAAGGAGGCCGTCGCCAAGGGCATCACCTTCGAGTCCGACAACGGCACCGTGGTGAAGGGCCACTGGTTCGGCGACCGCCGGCTGGACTTCCGCCCCGAGGCGTACTGGAAGCCGGGGACCAAGGTCACCGTCCACTACCGGCTGAAGAACGTGGAGATCGCCCCCGGCGTCTACGGCGGCGTGGACCGGGACGAGCCCTTCACGATCGGGCGATCGCAGATCTCGTCGGTTGACGCCAAGACCCACCTGATGACGGTGGTCACCGACGGCAGGAGCTCGGTCATCGAGATCACCTCCGGCTCGCCGGAGCACCCGACCTGGAACGGCACCATGGTCGTGATGTCCAAGGAGGGCGTGGTGCGGATGCAGTCCAGCAGCATGCCCGGGATGACCGGGGCGCCGTACGACCTGCAGGTGCCGCACTCGATGCGGCTGACCACGTCCGGCACGTACGTGCACGGCAACTACTGGAGCAACGCCTTCGGCGAGGACAACGTCAGCCACGGCTGCGTCGGCCTCAAGGACGTCAAGGGCGGCGGCAGCGGCACCTCGGCGGGCACCTTCTACGACGGCTCGCTGATCGGCGACATCGTGACCGTGCAGAATTCCTCGCGCGGAAAGGTGGCTCCGGACAACGGCCTCAGCGGCTGGAACCTGGACTGGAGTGCCTGGTAGGAGCCGGTTTGCGGCAACCCGGGCTTGACGCGGACCCGGCCCGGGTTGCACGCGGCATATGCCGAACGGGTAGTGATCGTTTGCTCATTGTCCGTACGCGGCCGCTTGCGTTCCGCAATGATGGACCGCATGGCGGGTTGGGGCGAAACAGATCAGTCATCACTTCCTGGGTCCAGCTTGGTTGCTGACGCATCGTGGATGTGCTTCCAAGACGCGCTGGCGGCCTTGGAGCGGCTCAGCTCCGAGGAGCTGGAGCGGATGTACTACGGCAGGCTGTGCGACCAGTCGACGCCGGGCGAGATGCGGTTGCCGTCGCGGCCGGAGTCCGGGCCGGTGGCCCGCCGGCTGGTGCTCTCGGTGCTGGAGTCCTGGGAGCTGCACCAGCAGTTGGAGGTCGGCGAGCTGCTCACCAGCGAGCTGGTGGCCAACGCGCTGCGGCACGCGGCCGGGCGGACCATCGGCCTGCAGGTGTCGCGCAAGCCGGGCTGGCTGCGGGTCGAGGTGCGGGACTCCTCGCGGGCGCTGCCCTGCCTGATCCTGGCCGAGCCGCTGCCGATCAACGAGTACGGGCGCGGGCTCAAGATCGTCGACGACCTCGCCGACCGCTGGGGCGCCGATCTGCTGCCGCGCGGCAAGGGTGTCTGGTTCGAGCTGAAGGTGCGCGAGCGGCACTGAGCGGCGGTGGTGGCTCCGACCGCGGCCGGAAAACACGCAGGGCCCCCGATCCACCGTGGTCCGGTGCGTGGGGGCCCCTGCAGGTCATCGCGCAGGCCAAGGGGGTGCGTGCCCGTGCGATGGGTGACGGCCGTGCCAGGTCGGGCCGGCCGTAGTCTCGTGTGCCCGCGGCGGTTCGTGCGTCGCCCGCCGTCGGACATCTCGACTATCGCACGGATCTCAGCATGTGGGCAAACCAGCTGGCTTTGATTTCAAGGTCTGTAACCTAGTTCACCTTTGGATTTTGCATAGGTTAACGCTGCTGCCTGAGATTATTCATGCGCGAGCGGTGTAGACCGTGTGACGGCGGCCCCGGCGGGTGCTCCCCCGACAGCTCTCAGGTGCTCCGGCCCGGGCCCCGCAGCGAGAGCACCGGGGTGTCGACGCCGAGTTTGGCGGCGCTGCCCTGGAGGGCCTCCCGCAGGAACGGGTAGAGCACCGTCACGCCGATCCGGTCGACGAACTGCTGCTGCAGCTCGGCCGGCAGCTCGAACGGCGCGCCGAGGGTGAACGCGGCCGCCGCGTCCACCACGAAATCCGCCTGGACGCTGCCCAGTTCGAGCCGGCAGCGCACCTCCAGGGTGGTCCCGTCGTCGCCCTCGCGGAGCCAGACCGAGAGCGTCGTCCGGGCGTCGGCCTCGGTGCGCGGCTCCTGCCGGTCGAAGAGGCGGCGGCCGGACACCTCCAGGAAGGTGACGTCCTCCAGCTCGGTGGCGGCGGTGAGCTCGTCGAGGGTGCTGAACCGCCGGACCGCACGGCGGGTGGGCGGGCCGGCCATCAGACGGTCACCGACCGCTGGGCGTCGTCGCCCCAGGCCGTCGGGCGCGCCTGCGGCGTCCGCTCGCGGACGGCCACCCGGACCTGCACCTGCACCGGAGCGGGCTTCCAGACGGGGGTCAGGCCGGCGGCGGTGTGGTCGACCATGCTGAGCAGCCGGGCGTCGACCGCGCGGGCGTAGCGCTGGAGGGTCGAGTAGCGGGCGTCGCCGCCCGCCCGCTCGAACTCGGAGATCGTCGACTGCGACGTCCCCATCAGCTCCGCCACGTCGCGCTGGGTCAGGCCGCGCTTCTTGCGGGCCACGACCAGCGTCTCCACGAGCTCGGCGTAGGCCCGGGCGTCGTCCAGGCTCGCGGCGACGCGGGGGTCCTCCGGGTCGAGGTCGAGCAGATCGTGCAACGTGGGTGCCATGGCCGCCTTCCCTCAGGGTGCTCTCACATTATCGCCCGAAGCCGATATCACGAACCGGGAACCCGCCCGGCCGTCGGCCGGTTCCGCCACTCCTTGAGCCGCCGCTCGGCGGCGCCGCGCTCATTGGGCGGGGTCTTCTGGGACTTCTTCTGGAAGAACGACAGGGCGAGCAGGACGAGGCCCTCGGACTCCTCCGCGTAGAGCAGTCGGAAGGTCCGGTGATCGCCGGTGAGCCGGACCTCCAGGAGGTCGTTGCCGAGGTCCTTGACGTCCCCCGGCAGGGTCTGCCGCTCCTTGACCCGGTTCATCAGGACGAACAGCCGGGCCCGCTCGTGGGTGGCGAGCCGGGCCTTCTGCAGGTCCTTGACCAGCGGCGTCGAGCCGTCCGCGCCCTCGTAGAAGGACCACTCCCGAGTGTTCAACGCCGCCCACCCCCGCTCCGATCGTGCGTTGATCGGAAGTCTAGGCGGGTGGGGGTGAGGGGGGAATCAAGGCCGTTGCGGCGCCGGGCGGTTGTGGGGGTGGCGGTGCGGCCCGCGGCTGCCGGACTTCGCGCCGCCCGCCTCCTGCCATGCCGTCAGCTCGTCGGGCACGTTCCCCGCCAGGGCCTGCGAGCAGGTCGCCCCCGGCACCTGGCGGGCGGCCTCGCCGTACGGCGCCACCTGGTACGTCGTGCCGCGGGAGGGCGCCGTGGTGCTGCTCGCCGCGGACGGCCCACTGGTCGCGGAGGGCGATCTGGAGACCATCGCCGCCTCGCTCGCGGCGCGGAGCCCGCGCTTCCTGCGGGGCGGCTGAACCCGGGGGAGCGCGGGCCGGCCCGGAGCGGCCCGGCGGCCCCCGGTCAGGCGGTGTTCGGCAGGCGCAGGGCCAGGCCGTCCAGCATGACGTCGAGGCCGTAGAGGAACTTCTCGTCGCGCAGCCCCACCGGGTCGACGTCCACCACGGCGTCGTACGCGGCGGCGAGGTGCTCGCTGCCGGACACGGCCGCCTGTGCGGCGGGAATCAGGCTGGCGACGAACTCGGCCTCGGTCCGGCCGGAGCGGGCGACGGTGTTCAGCCAGGCCGCCTCCGTCGTACTCATGCCGATGGCGTACGAGAGAACGGCCTCGATGGCGCGGTTCGGCTCGGGGAAGCCGACGGCGGCGAACAGGGCGGCCATGCGCTCGGAGTAGGCCATCAGGTTGGGGCCCAGGTAGGCGAGGCCGGCCTGGCCGAGGACGGTGGCCAGCCAGGGGTGGCGCAGCGTCGTCGTGCGGAAGGACTCGGCGGCGGCGGTGATGGCCGCCCGCCAGTCGGGGCTGTCGGCGGGCGGGACGGTCATCTCGCCGAAGGCCTCGTCCACCGCGAGCTCCATCAGCTCGTCCTTGGTGGCGACGTGCCGGTAGAGGGAGGTCGCGCCGGCGTTCAGGCGGGCGCCGAGCTTGCGCATGCTGAGCGCCTCGATGCCGTCGGCGTCCAGCACGGCGACGGCCTCGCGGACGATCGCGGCCCGGCTGAGCGCCGGCTGCTCGGCCTCGCGCTGCTGCCGCGCCCATACGGACGGGATCGGGTTCGCCTTGGTGGCCATGAGGTCCTCCTCTTCGCATTGTCCTGCGTACGCCGTGCGCATCCAGCGTACAGGTGCAATGGGTTGCGCACACTGTTCCGCTCTGCGTACAGTGTGCGCAGCGAACGAACAGCGTGCGCATCTCGGAGGGGAAACTCATGCAAACCCGCAACCCACGTCGCTGGTGGATCCTCGTCGTGCTCTGCCTCAGCACGCTGGTCCTGGTCATCGACAGCATGGCGCTCACCGTCGCCGTCCCGTCCATGACGGAGGACATCGGCGCCGGCACCCAGGACATCCAGTGGATCCTGGACTCCTACGTCCTGGTGTTCGCCGGACTCCTGCTCACCTCGGGCAGCCTCGGCGACCGGTTCGGCCGCCGCAAGGTGATGATCATCGGCCTGCTGCTGTTCGGCGCCGCCTCACTGGCCGCGACCTACTGCACCAACCCCGGTGAGGTCATCGCGGCCCGCATCACGATGGGTGTCGGCGGCGCGCTGATCATGCCGTCCACCCTCTCGATCCTGATCACCGTCTTCGAGGAGGACGAGCGCGGCAAGGCGATGGCGGCCTGGGGTTCGGTGTCGATGCTCGGCCTGGTCGGCAGCCCGGTGCTCGGCGGCGTCCTGATCGACCACTTCTCCTGGCACTCGATCTTCTTCCTCAACGTCCCGGTGGTCGCCCTCGCCGTCGTCGCCGGTCTGACCCTCATGCCGGAGTCGAAGGGCCCCTGGCAGAAGGCCGACCCGCTGGGCGCGGTGCTGTCCGCCGCCGGCATGACCGCCCTGATCTGGTGGATCATCGAGATCCCGCAGCACGGCGCCTTCGGCGGCAGGTCCCTCGTCACCCTGGTCGTCGCCGTCCTCGCCCTCGGCGGGTTCGTGGTCTGGGAGAACGTCACCTCCGCGCCGATGGTCCCGCTCGCCCTCTTCAAGAGCCGCAACTTCAGCGGCGGCTCGCTCTCGCTGACCCTCGTCCAGATCGGCAACGGCGGTCTGCTGCTCGTCCTCACCCAGTACCTGCAGTTCGTCCTCGGCTACTCCCCGGTCAAGGCGGGTCTGGCCTTCCTGCCGCTGGCCGTCGCCGCGCTGATCGGCAACGGCGCCGGCGCCGGGCTCGCGGCGAAGATCGGCAACCGCCTGCTCGTCCTGGTCGGCATGCTGATCATGGCCGCCGCCTTCGGTCTGCTGACCACCGTCTCCGCCGACAGCGGCTTCACCCTCCCGGCCGTGGCCCTCGGCCTGCTCGGCCTCGGCGCCGGCCTCGCGATGCCGGCCGCCGTCGGCGCCCTGATGGGCACCATCCCCGCCGAGCAGGCGGGCGTCGGGTCCGCGCTGAACGACACCATCCAGCAGGCCGGCACCGCGCTCGGCATCGCCATCCTCGGCTCGCTGCTCTCCGGCCGGTTCTCCCACGAGATGCCCGCCGGCAGCTCCGAGCAGGCCAAGCGCTCGATCGGCGACGCCCTGGCGGTCTCCCACGGTGACGCCGACCTGGTCCACGCCGCCCGGGAGGCCTTCACCTCCTCGATGTCGACCACCTTCACCATCAGCGCGGTCGGCGTCCTCGCCGCGGCGGTCGTCGCCGCCCTGGTCATGCGGGACAAGAAGGCCGAGCCGGCCGAGGCCCCGGCGGAGCAGGCCGAGCTGGCCGCCTGACCCCCGCCCCACCACGAAGGCCGGCGCTCCCGATCGGGGGCGCCGGCCTTCGTCGTCGCGGGCGGGGGAGCCGGGGGCGGGCTCAGCCGAAGGACTGGTCGGGCGCCCAGCCCGTGCGCTCGTCCTTGTAGAAGTAGCTGGGCGCGCCCTTCATGCCCACGGTGCGGAAGGGCTTGCCGTGGTCGTTGACGGGCAGGACGCCCTGGCGGTCGCCGCTGCTCCACACCAGCTCCAGCGTCCAGCCGACGTCCTGTGCGGCGGTGCCGGCGTCGACGTTCAGCACTTGGGGGTCGGCGGCGGAGACGGTGAAGGGGAAGTTCGAGGTGGTCCGGGCCTTGACCTCGCCCTCCTGGGCCGGGACCGCCACCGGGCGGGGGGCCGCCGCGTCGAGGTCGACCGAGAAGGCCGCCGGGGTGATGCTGCCGCCGCAGCCGGAGCCCATCGTGTAGGCGTTCCACTTCGGGGCCGGGCGGGTGCTGACCACCTGGACGTAGAGGGCGTGCAGGACGACCGGCGTGGCGTTCTCGCCCTGCGCGGTCAGCTGCAGCCGCAGGTGCCCGGCGGGGACGGCCTCCTGGGCGGCGGCCCAGCTGTCCGTCCGCTTGGTGGTGGGGGGTGCGGGCACCGAGCGCGGGGGCTTGGGGCTCAGGAACCACTGGTCGCAGGGGCTGCCCCAGTTGTCCGTCAGGACGTTGACGTGGAACGGCGCCGGGTCGTCGGAGGCCGTCGCGGAGGCCGTCGCGGAGGGGGTGGGGGTGGGCGCTGCGGTCGGCGGAGCGGCGGCCGGGGGAGTGGCTGCCGAGGGGGTGGCGACGGTCGTGGCCGGGGCGGAGGGCGCGGCGCTGCCGGCCACCGCGGGCTGCGGGGCCGTGGGCGGGGTGTCGTCGTGCCCGGCCGGGACGAGGAGCGGGATCGCCGCGGCGACGACGGCCACGGCCACCGCGCTCAGCAGGATCCGGGGGTAGGGGAGCCTGCGGCGTCGGGGCCCGCCGTCGGGGCGGCCCGCCGGGTTCAGCACGTCGACGGCGCTCAGCGTCTCCGGCGCGCTCGCGGGAGCTTCGTCGGCCGGGGGAGTGGCGACGGGCGTCGCCGGGGCAGGCTGCGGCTCCGCCGTCGGTCCGGCCGGGGGCGTCGCCCGGACCGGCTCCCGGCGCCGGGCCGCGTCCGCCAGGATCCAGCGGCGGTGCAGCTCGACGAGTTCGTCGGCGCTCGCCCCGCAGACCCGGGCGAGCCGCTCCACCGGCGCGTACTCGTTGGGGACGGCGGCGCCGTTGCAGTAGCGGTGCAGCGTGGACGTACTGACGTGCAGCCGGGTGGCGAGCGTGCCGTAGCTGCGGCCCGAACGGTCCTTCAGTACACGCAGCATCGCCGCGAATTCGTCCGTCTCCACGCTCATCCGGCGCCCCCTCGTTCCGGTCCGGCGTTCCAGGCGGCACCGAATCCGCAGATCACGGTACCCGCCGCCGTTCCAGCGTCCCGTACTCCCCGGGAGGGCTGGTGGCCGGGACGGCTCCCGAGCCACTGTTCGGTGCAGCGGCAGCCCGCCCTTCGGCCGAGGGGCGGCCCGCACCGACCGAGCCCCCAGCGGAGAAGAGCAGCCACGTGTCCGTCCACCGAATCCTGATCAGCCGCGCCCTGCTGGTGCTCGGCCCGGCCGCTCTCCGGGGGCTGCTCCGGCGGCTGGGCCGGCGCCGGGCAGCGGCCGAGGACCGCCACCCGGCGGCCGGGCACCCGGGGCGCGGCGGTGGCCGTGCCCGGCACTGCGCCGACCGGTCCGGGCCCGTGCAGCTGCGCGGTCACGGCCGGGGGCGCGACCGGGGCCGTCCCGCGCCCCGCCGCTGCCACCTCGCCGGGCCGGGTGCCGTCCGGCACTGACGGGACGCCCGCCGTGCCCGGTCCCGGCGTCAACGCAGCGACGTCCGTTGCCGCGTTCGGGAACCGGGCCGCCCCACGCCGGGGCTTTCGCCCGCCCTGCCCGCCCGGGGACCCGGCCCGTCGCCCCGGGGGCGCGGCGCCGGCCCCGATCATCGGGGAGACCGGACCGCCGGCCCCGACGAAGAGATCCGACCGAGAGAGATTGCGAGCCGTCCGTATGCGCAAGCCGAACCGCCGCCCGTTGACCGTCCTGCTGGCCGCCGCCGCCCTGGTCGGCGTCGCCGCCACCCCGGCCGCCGCCGTCCGCGGGGGCACCGACACCACCACCGCGGCCAACCCCTTCGTCGTGGCGCTGGAGACGGCCGGTGGCGAGCAGTGGTGCACGGGCGCCCTGATCGCGCCCACCAAGGTGCTCACCGCCGGCCACTGCGTCGCCGAGGCCGACGACCCGACCTCCCTGCGGGTGATCGCCGGCCGGACCGACCTGACCGGCTCGGCCGGGCAGGTGCGGCGGGTGAAGGGCTTCGAGATCGACCCCCGCTACGCCACCGGTCTGCACCACGACTCGGCCGTCGTCACCCTGGACCGGCCGCTGAACCGGCGGACCGTCCGGGTCGCGACGACGCGGGACGAGAAGCTGTACCGGTACGGCCGCACGGCGACGGTGTACGGCTTCGGCCGTACCGGCGACGGCGGCCCGGGGACGCACCTCAAGAAGGCCGTGCTCACGCTCTCGCCGCTGTCCGGCTGCGACCCCTACGTCCTCCCCGGCGAAACCCCGCAGCTGAAGGTCTGCGGGCGCCCCGGTCCCGGGACGACCGACAGCATCTGCAAGGGCGACTCCGGCGGCCCGCTGGTCGTCGACGGCGTGGTGATCGGGATCGTCTCGACGGGCAACAAGTACTGCGACGACCAGTACCCGGTCTCGGTGTTCACCCGGGCCACCGACGTGCCGCCGGAGATCCTCTCCTAGGCGCCCGCCGGCCCCGCGGTCTGCTGCGCGGCCTGCTGCTCGGTCAGCCGGCGGTGGGCCTCGGGCCAGGGGACGGGGAGCTGCTCGACCGGGGCCTGCCAGAAGGTGAAGACGGACTCCCGCATGGTGGAGCGCAGGCCGGTCATGACCGAGCGGTGGGGCTCGGAGCGGGCGAACTGCTGGAGGGCGTCCTGGCTCTCCCAGGCCGACAGGGTGTAGAAGGTCCGCTGGGTCGGCCGGGCGATCAGCGAGGCGCCGAGGGCGCCGGGCGCGGTCCGGAGCTGCCGCCAGACGGCGAGCGACTTCAGGAAGAAGCGCGGGACGTCGGCGAGCGAGCGGAGCTCGAACCGGGAGGCCATCACGACGGCCTGCGTGCCCGGCGTGGCCGGATGCGGGGTGATCCAGGGGAGCGTGGGCATGGCTGATCCGTTTCCGTTATTGGGTAGTGGCACTATCTATGTTAGACAGTGAAGGTATCCAATAGCTAGGGGAAAGCGGAGAGCCGTGCGCATCTCGGAGTTGAGCCGTCGCAGCGAGGTCCCGATCGCGACGATCAAGTACTACCTGCGGGAGGGCCTGCTGGCGCCCGGCCGCCCGACCTCCGCGACCCAGGCCGAGTACGACGGGACCCATCTGCGCCGGCTCCGGCTGGTCCGGGCGCTGATCGGGGTCCGCGGGCTCAGCGTGAGCGCCACCAAGGAGGTGCTGGGCGCGATCACCGCGCACGGCGGCGAGCAGCACCAGGTGCTCGGCCTGGCGGTCGGCGCCCGGCCGGCGGAGGACGGCGCGGCCGCACCGGCCCCCGTCCCGGGCGCGGCCGAGGTCGACGCGCTGATCGCGGAGCTGGGCTGGGAGGTCTCGCCGCACGCGCCCGCCCGGGCGGTGCTGGGGGAGACGCTGGAGACCCTCCGCTCGCTCGGCGAGCCGGTCGACCGGCGCACCCTGCTCCCGTACGCCGAACTCGCCGAGCGCACCGCCGTCCTCGACCTCGACCGGCTGCGCACCAGCGAGGACCCCCTCGAACAGGCCGAACGCGCCCTGCTCCTGACCGTCCTCCTGGAGCCCGCCCTGCTGGCCCTGCGCCGCCTCGCCCAGGAGAACGAGTCCGCCCGCCGGAACGCCTGAAGCCGACAGCCCGCCGCCCGGCCCCGGTGGGGCTCAGGCGGCGGGCTGCGGCGCGGTCAGCACTCGATGACGTTGACGGCGAGACCGCCGCGCGAGGTCTCCTTGTACTTGATCTTCATGTCGGCGCCGGTCTCCTTCATGGTCTTGATCGCCTTGTCGAGGGAGACGTGGTGGCGGCCGTCGCCGCGCAGGGCCATCCGGGCGGCCGTGACGGCCTTGACCGAGGCCATGCCGTTGCGCTCGATGCAGGGGATCTGGACCAGGCCGCCGACCGGGTCGCAGGTGAGGCCGAGGTTGTGCTCGATGCCGATCTCGGCGGCGTTCTCGACCTGCTCGGGGGAGCCGCCGAGGACCTCGGCGAGGCCGCCGGCCGCCATCGAGCAGGCGGAGCCGACCTCGCCCTGGCAGCCGACCTCGGCGCCGGAGATGGAGGCGTTCTCCTTGAAGAGCATGCCGATCGCGCCGGCGGCGAGCAGGAAGCGGACGATGCCGTCCTCGTCCGCGCCGGGGATGAAGTTCAGGTAGTAGTGCAGGACGGCCGGGATGATCCCGGCCGCGCCGTTGGTCGGGGCGGTGACCACGCGGCGGCCGGAGGCGTTCTCCTCGTTGACGGCCATCGCGTAGAGGGTCACCCACTCCATGGCGTTGGCCGGGCCGATGCCCTCGGCGCGCAGCGCACGGGCGCCCGAGGCGGCGCGGCGGCGGACCTTGAGGCCGCCGGGGAGGATGCCCTCGCGGGACATCCCGGCCCGGACGCACTCCTGCATGACGCGCCAGATCTCCAGCAGGCCGGCCCGGATCTCCTCCTCCGTCCGCCAGGCCTTCTCGTTCTCCAGCATCAGGCCGGAGATGGACAGGCCGGTCTCGCGGCTGAGGCGGAGCAGCTCGTCGCCGGTGCGGAAGGGGTACTTCAGCACGGTGTCGTCGGGCTTCACGCGGTCCGCGCCGAGCGCGTCCTCGTCGACGACGAAGCCGCCGCCGACCGAGTAGTAGGTCTTCTCCAGCAGCGTGCTGCCGTCGGCGGCGAAGGCCCAGAGGGTCATGCCGTTGGCGTGGTAGGGCAGCGAGCGGCGGCGGTGCAGGATCAGCTGGTTGCCCGGGTCGAAGTCGATCGGGTGGCTGCCGAGCAGGCGGATCCGCTTCTCGGCGGTGATCCGCTCGACGTCCCGGTCGGCCTGGTCGACGTCGACCGTGCGGGGGGAGTGGCCCTCCAGGCCCAGCAGGACGGCCTTCGGGGTGCCGTGGCCGTGGCCGGTGGCGCCCAGCGAGCCGAAGAGCTCGGCCCGGACGCTCGCCACCCCGGTCAGCAGGTCCTCGGACTTCAGGCGGCGGGCGAACATCCGGGCGGCGCGCATCGGGCCGACGGTGTGGGAGCTCGACGGGCCGATGCCGATGGAGAAGAGGTCGAAGACGCTGATGGCCACGGAGGACGTCCTTGTCTGGTCTCGTGGAAGGACAAGCAGGCGGGGTGCTGACACGGAAGGGGGCACCGCGCGCACTGTCCAGTGTGCGCGGTGCCCCGGAATCCCAGGTGACCAGGCAGGGTGAGGCCGGTCACCTACAGCCGAATCACAGGTTCGGGTAGAGCGGGTACTTCTCGGCGAGGGCGGTGACCCGGGCCTTCAGCGCGGCGGCGACGGTCTCGTCGAAGGCGGGCTTGAGCGCCTCGGCGATGATGTCGGCGACCTCGCGGAAGTCCTCGGCCTGGAAGCCGCGGGTGGCCAGGGCCGGGGTGCCGATCCGCAGGCCGGAGGTGACCATCGGCGGGCGCGGGTCGTTCGGGATGGCGTTGCGGTTGACCGTGATGCCGACCTCGTGCAGGCGGTCCTCGGCCTGCTGGCCGTCGAGCTGGCTGTTGCGCAGGTCGACCAGGACCAGGTGGACGTCGGTGCCGCCGGACAGCACCGAGGCGCCGGCCTCGGCGACGTCGGCCCGGAGCAGACGCTCGGCGAGGATCCGGGCGCCGTCCAGGGTGCGCTGCTGGCGCTCCTTGAACTCCTCCGAGGCGGCGACCTTGAAGGCGACGGCCTTGCCGGCGATCACGTGCTCCAGCGGGCCGCCCTGCTGGCCGGGGAAGACCGCGGAGTTGATCTTCTTGGCCCACTCGGCCTTGGAGAGGATGACGCCGCCGCGCGGGCCGCCCAGGGTCTTGTGGGTGGTGGTGGTGACCACGTCCGCGTACGGCACCGGGTTGGGGTGCAGGCCCGCGGCGACCAGACCGGCGAAGTGCGCCATGTCGACCATCAGCAGGGCGCCGACCTCGTCGGCGATCCGGCGGAACGCGGCGAAGTCCAGCTGGCGCGGGTAGGCGGACCAGCCGGCGATGATCAGCTTCGGCTGGTGCTCCTTGGCGAGGCGCTCGACCTCGGCCATGTCGACCTGACCGGTCTTGTCGTCGACGTGGTACGCGGCCACGTTGTAGAGCTTGCCGGAGAAGTTGATCTTCATGCCGTGGGTCAGGTGACCACCGTGGGCCAGCGACAGGCCCAGGATGGTGTCGCCCGGCTGGATCAGCGCGAACATCGCGGCGGCGTTGGCCTGCGCGCCGGAGTGCGGCTGGACGTTGGCGTGCTCGGCGCCGAACAGGGCCTTGATCCGGTCGATCGCGATCTGCTCGACCACGTCGACGTGCTCGCAGCCGCCGTAGTAGCGGCGGCCGGGGTAGCCCTCGGCGTACTTGTTGGTCAGCACCGAGCCCTGGGCCTCCATGACCGCCACCGGGGCGAAGTTCTCGGAGGCGATCATTTCCAGGGTGGTCTGCTGGCGGTGCAGCTCGGCGTCGACCGCGGCGGCGATCTCCGGGTCGAGCGAGTGCAGGGACTGGTTGAGAACCGTCATGGTGTGGTCTTCCCGGGGAGGAGAGGGACGGCGGAGGAGGCCGGGGCGGCCGCCGCGCTGCGGCCGCCCCGAACGGGCTGGATCAGGCCGGGTTGGTGAGGGCGTTGTACTCGTCGGCGCTGAGCAGCTCGTCGGTGGACTCGACGCGCACCTTGAACAGCCAGCCGCCCTCGAAGGGGGCGCTGTTGACCAGGGCGTTGTCGTCCAGGACGGCCTGGTTGACCTCGACGATCTCGCCGGTGACCGGCGAGTAGAGGTCGCTGACCGACTTGGTGGACTCGAGCTCGCCACAGGTCTCACCCGCGGTCACGGTGTCGCCGACCTCGGGCAGCTGCACGTAGACGATGTCACCGAGGGCGTCGGCCGCGTGGGCGGTGATGCCGACCGTGGAGACACCGTCCTCGGCGGCGGTCAGCCACTCGTGCTCCTTGGTGTACTGCAGGTGCTGGGGGTTGCTCATGGCGTCATTCTCCAGGATGGGAAGCGGGTACGACGAAGCGGGCCGCCGCGGGGACGGCTTCGACGTGGATCTTCGGGAAGAGCGGGGCCTCAGCGGGCGCGCTTGTAGAACGGCAGCGCCACGACCTGCACCGGCTCGTGCTTGCCGCGCACGTCCACCGCGACGGTGGTGCCCGGGGCGGCGTGCGCCGCGTCCACGTAGGCGATCGCGATCGGCTTGCCCAGGGTGGGGGAGGGCGCGCCGGAGGTGATCCGGCCGATCGGCTCGCCGTCGGTGGTCACCACGGTGTACTCGGCGCGCGGGACGCGCTTGCCCTCGGAGACCAGGCCGACCAGCACCCGCGGCGGGTTGGCCTCGGCCGCGGCGGCGGCCTGCTCCAGGGCCTTGCGGCCGACGAACGCGCCGTCGTTGGTGGTCTTGTCGAAGCGGACCACCCGGCCCAGACCGGCGTCGAACGGGGTCAGGTCGGTGGAGAGCTCGTGCCCGTAGAGCGGCATGC
The DNA here is from genome assembly GCF_053587085.1 of Kitasatospora sp. NPDC003701. NCBI lineage: Bacteria > Bacillati > Actinomycetota > Actinomycetes > Kitasatosporales > Streptomycetaceae > Kitasatospora > Kitasatospora sp. NPDC003701. The sequence continues at coordinate 55,129 of NZ_JBSFNM010000011.1, read as the reverse complement.
CGGCCTCCAGGCGCAGCGTGTCGCGGCAGGAGAGGCCGCAGGGGACGAGCCCGCGGCCGGTGCCGGCCTCGGTCAGCGCGGTCCAGATGTGCGCGGCGTCGCCCGGGTTGCAGAAGATCTCGAAGCCGTCCTCGCCGGTGTAACCGGTGCGGGCGAGCAGCACGTCGCGGCCGGCCACCTGGGCCGGGAGGATCGCGTAGTACTTCAGGCCGGGCAGGTCGGCCTCGGTGGTGTCGGCCAGGATCGCGGTCGACTCCGGGCCCTGCACGGCGATCAGCGAGTAGGTGTCGCGGTCGTCGGTGACGACGGCGTCGTAGCCCTTGGCGCGGGCGATCAGCTCGTCCAGCACCAGCTGGGCGTTGGAGGCGTTGGCGACGACCAGGAAGGCGTCCTCGCGCAGGCGGTAGACGATCAGGTCGTCCAGGATGCCGCCGTCCTCGGCGCAGATCATGGTGTAGCGGGCGCGCAGCTCGCCGAGCGCGGAGACGAAGCCGACCAGCGCGTGGTCCAGCATCTCGCCGGCCTGCGGGCCGGTCACGGTGATCTCGCCCATGTGGGAGAGGTCGAAGAGACCGGCCTTGGTGCGGACGGCGAGGTGCTCCTCGCGCTCGCTGCCGTAGCGCAGCGGCATGTCCCAGCCGGCGAAGTCGGTCATGGTCGCGCCGAGGGCGCGGTGCAGCGCGTCGAGCGCGGTGAGGCGGAGGGACGACATGGCCTGGAACTCCTCGGTCTGGGCACTCAGGTGTGCGCACGCCGGACCGGTCCCGCTCGGGGACCGAGCCTGCGCGCGGGCATGCGGCGGCTGGGTCTCCCCATCTGTCGTCGAACCTGAGAGCTTCACCGCACGCGGGCCCGCAGCGCTTTACAGCTAACAGGACAGCATGGCGGCTTGCACCGTGGGTGGGCGCACGACAGGGCCGTGCGCCGCTTTCCAGATGTGCCTAACCCGTGCGGTAGGGGGGCCTGAGAGATTCCGGGGAGGACTTGCTCCTTCGGCGCCGGCTGTGCCGCCTCTCGGGGCACTCCGGACTCTCCCGCGCGGGTTCGAGCGGCCGGTATGGAGTTAGGGGCCTCGGCGGGAATACGCGGAGACGCGGACATCATGGCACGTCCCGGCGGAAGACGGGAGAGGGGCCCCGGGCCCGGCCTCCGACCGGCCTCCCGGGCCCGGTCCGGCGGGTCTCCCGGGCCCGTTCCCGCCGCCGTCCCCCCGCCGGCCCGCCGCTGTCCCCGCGGCCGTGCCGGGCCCGCCCCGGCCGCCGGCACCGGCGCGCCCCGCGGCCCCGGCGGCGGGCCCGCTAGGCTGCTCGGCGTCGGCGAGCAGAGGACGGTACAGCGGCACATGGGGTACCCGGTGGAGCAGCAGCAGGGGTGGATCGGCCCGGAGGCGGTGCCCCCGGGCGGCGGGTGGCCGGCGAACGAGCTGGAGCAGGTGCTCACCGCCGCGCTCGGCGATCCGGGCGCGACCCCGCGGGTGTTCGAGGTGCTGGCCCGCAGCCAGGTGTGGGTCCCGCTGCCGGCCGGGGCCGACCCGCAGGGCCAGGCGCTGGACCTGCCGGTCATCGAGCTGGCCGGCGACCCCTACGTCCCGGTCTTCTCCTCGCAGGAGGTGTTCCTGCAGCAGGTGCCCGGCACGGCGTTCGCGATCGCGCCGGTCTGGGAGTTCGCCCGCGGGCTGCCGCTGGGCGTGGGCATCGCGGTGAACCCGGACGCGCCGGTGGGCATCCCGGTGCCGCCGCAGGGCGTCGCCGAGCTGCGGCGCGGCCCGCGCGAGGACCGCTGGGACGCCCCGGAGGCGCCGAGCGGCGGCCGGGTGGCGCTGCGCGAGCCGGTACCGGGCGAGGACCCGGAGGCCTTCCTGGCCGCGTGCCGGTACGAACTGTCGGCCCTGCCCGGCGTACTGACCGCCAGGCGGGCGCTGGCCAGCGTCGAGGGCGAGCCGACGGTGATGTTCGTCGGCGTCCAGCTCGACCCGGCGGGTCCGGCCGAACCGGCCGCGGTGAACGAGGCACTGGGCCGCGCGCTGGGAACCGCGCCGCTGCCCGGCGGCGTCCACCTCGTGCTGCTCGACCTCGCGGAGGATCCCGTGGTCGAGTGGTTGCTCAACCGGGTCCAGCCGTTCTACACACGGATGTGACGCGTTCCTCCTCGCCCGGTACCGGGTCGGAGGTCCGAGGCAGGCACGTCGACGTGGCGGTGGTCGGTGGCGCCCCATAGGGTGCCTGCAGATGACCGCCGGGCCGGCGGCAGGTGAGAGAAGAAGAGGCGCAGCGAGGTGGGCGCATGAGTGCGGGAGCGGTAGCGGGCGGTGCACCGGGGCCCTGGGGCCAGGCACCCGCCGGGCGCCCCGGCGCGGATCCGAGAGCGCTGGAGCACGCCCTGCGCGAGGTCGCGCCGGAACGCTGGGAGGCGTACGAGGCGCTGCTGCACGCCCTGGCCGCGGGGCAGGTCTGGATGCTGCTCTGGCACGGTACGCCGGGCAGTGCGGACGCCCAGTACGGGAACATGGAGATCAGCGGCCACGGCTACGCGCCGGCCGTCACCTCGCCCGAGCAGCTGGCGGCGTCCGGCTGGGCGAGGGCGCACGAGGTGATCTCGGGGCGCGAGATCGCCGCCTCGCTCTATCGCACCCGCTGGGGCCTCTGGCTGAATCCGCACGCCCCCGGCGGCGGTGTCGGGGTGCCCTGGGCGGACCTGCGGCGGATCGCGGCCGGTCTGGACCGGCTGCCGGCCGGGCCGCTGAAGCTGAGCGAACCGCAGCTGCCGGCCCAGCAGTTCTTCGCGCTGCTGGAGCGGCAGGCGGTCGAGGTGCGGGCGGTCAAGGCGCTGCGCCGGGCCTGGGTGCAGCCCTCCGTGGGCGAGCCGTACCTGGCGATCGGTCTTGAGCTGTACGAGAGTTCGCCGCCCACGGTGGAGGCCGTCCGGGCGCTGATGCAGCGCGCGATCGCGGTCGCCCCGGAGGGGCTGGCGGTCTCCACGGTGGCCATGGGGGACGAGTACGACCCGGTGGCGCTCTGGATGCGGGCCAACGCGCGGCCGTTCTACGACCGCGAGGCGGGCGGCCACGGCCGTTCGCAGGCGGCGCCGTACCCGCCGGTGCCGCCGCCGCCGTACGCCTCCCAGGCGGGGCCGGCGTACGGCTACGGGACCCAGCCGCCCGGCCCGGCGTGGCCGGGGCAGCAGCAGCCGCCGCAGCAGCCGTGGCCCGGCTACCCCGGGCGCTGACGCCGCCGGGGTAGCCGGGCAGTCCGGGCGTCCGTCGCAACCGGGGGCGCTTCGGGCGCCTTCGCCGCAAGCGGGGGCAGTTCGGTTGTTCGTGTCACAACCACGGGCACTTCGGACGCCGGATACGACGTCCGGCGTTTCGGGTGTTCCCGGCGCGCCGGCGGGTAGTTCGGGTGCATGCACCGCAAATCCCTCGACCAGGACCGACTTGACGACCAGTCAAGTCGGTCCTGGCGTTTTCCGGCCGGATTTCCGCGAGTTCCGCACAGCCTCTTGACATGCATGTAACAGCTATGTGAAGAGGGTAATTCCGAGGATCAGGGGCTGCATGCCAACAGATCACAGTTGGGCATCTGTCGGTTGTCAGGGCTGGCGCAAGCCAGTTCGGATGGCAGAGAGTTCTGCGCAACGCCGCGCGTACTCGGCGCCCCACAAAGGTGAACGCGCAGGCGGACCGCTTGAGCCTCGCGACGCCCCATTCCGCGCGGCCGCAGTACCCGAGCACGTCGCACCGCTGAACACCCGCACCTGTACCTCCGCACGTCCGCACCAGCCGTACCGCCGAACCGGCGACCGGCACCCGTGGGCCGGCCACCGTCGGCGAGGGGACCGAACTGACCATGACCGCACCCATCAAGACCGCCGGGAACACGCCGGAGGCAGCCGCCACCGCGAGCCCGGCCAAGAAGATCGAGGGCCGCTCGCTCGGCCAGATCGCCTGGACCCGCTTCAAGCGGGACAAGGCCGCCGTCGCCGGCGGCGTCGTGGTGATCCTGCTCATCCTGCTCGCCGTGCTGGCCAAGCCGATCGAGTCGGCGTTCGGCCTGGATCCCGACGCGCTCAACCAGGACCTCCTGGACGCCAACCTCGGCGGTCTGCCGTTCGGGGACTGGGGCGGCATGAGCGTCGACCACCCGCTCGGCGTGGACCCGCTGCAGGGCCGTGACCTGCTCTCCCGCGTCATCGAGGGCTCCTGGGTCTCGCTGCTCGTCGCCTTCGGGGCGACCCTGCTCTCCAACACCCTCGGCACCGTGCTCGGCGTGATGGCCGGTTACTACGGCGGCTGGGTGGACGCCCTGATCAGCCGGGTGATGGACGTCTTCCTGGCCTTCCCGCTGCTGCTCTTCGCCATCGCGATCTCCGCCTCGCTCCAGGGCGGCGCGTTCGGCCTGCACGGTCTCCCGCTGCACATCGGCGTGCTGATCTTCGTGATCGGCTTCTTCAACTGGCCCTACATGGGCCGGATCGTGCGCGGCCAGACCCTCTCGCTGCGCGAGCGCGAGTTCGTCTACGCCGCCCGCAGCCTGGGCGCCCGGGGGCCGTTCATCCTGTTCAAGGAGCTGCTGCCCAACCTGGTCGGTCCGATCCTGGTCTACTCGACCCTGCTGATCCCGACCAACATCCTCTTCGAGGCGGGCCTCAGCTTCCTCGGCGTCGGCATCCAGGCCCCGCAGGCGTCCTGGGGCGGGATGCTCAACGACGCGATCAAGTACTACCAGGTGGACCCCCAGTACATGGTGGTCCCCGGTATGGCGATCTTCCTCACGGTGCTCGCCTTCAACCTGCTCGGCGACGGGCTGCGTGACGCCCTCGATCCCAAGAGCAACTGACAATCCGTCAGGACCCTCCGATCCGCCACCACTTCCTCAAGGGGTTGATCTCACCATGCGTAGGTCCCGTACCGTCGCGCTGACCGCAGCGGCCGCTGCCGCGGTCCTGGTCGTCACCGGGTGTTCGTCCGGTTCCAAGAGCGGGGACAGCAGCTCGTCCTCCGCCGCGCCCGGCGGCGGCGCCGACGCGGCCACCAAGGGCATCGTCAACGCCTCGGACAAGAAGGGCGGGACGGTCACCTACGAGATGAAGGGCACGCCGGACTCGCTGGACCCGGGCAACACGTACTACGCGTACATCTACAACTTCTCGCGCCTGTACGGGCGTCCGCTGACCACCTTCGCGCCGGGCCCCGGCGACGAGGGCAACAAGCTGGTCCCGGACCTCGCCGAGTCGATGGGCCAGCCCAGCGCGGACGGCCTGACCTGGACGTACAAGCTGCGTGCGGGCCTCAAGTACGAGGACGGCAGCGCGATCACGTCCAAGGACGTGAAGTACGCGGTCGAGCGCTCCAACTTCGCCCCGGACGTGTTCTCCAACGGCCCGACGTACTTCAAGGACCTGCTGGTCGACAACCCGACGCCGTACGAGGGCCCCTACAAGGACACCTCCGGCGACCTGAAGTCGATCGAGACGCCGGACGACCTGACCGTCGTCTTCCACCTGAAGCACGCCTTCGCGGACTTCGACTACCTGGTCTCCGCCCCGCAGACCGTGCCGGTCCCGAAGGACAAGGACAAGGGCGCGGACTACGTCAAGCACCCGCTCGCCTCGGGCTCCTACAAGTTCGAGTCCTACGAGGACGGCAAGCAGCTCACGCTGGTGCCGAACACCAACTGGGACAAGGCCAGCGACCCGATCCGCAAGCAGCTCGCGGACAAGATCCTGCTCAAGATGAACATCGAGCAGTCCACCATCGACAAGGACCTGCTGGCCGGCAACGCCCAGGTGGACCTCGTCGGCGGTGGCGTCGACCCGCAGACCCAGGCGCAGATCCTGCAGAACCCGAAGCTCAAGGCCAAGACCGACAACGCCTACGGCGGTCGCCTGGTCTACACCGCGATCGACAGCAAGGTCGCGCCGTTCGACAACATCGAGTGCCGCAAGGCCGTCCAGTACGCGATCGACAAGGTCTCGGTGCAGACCGCGGTCGGCGGCCCGATCCGCGGCCAGATCGCCAACTCGGTGCTCCCGGCGGACATCCCGGGCCACCAGGACATCAACCTGTACGAGACCAAGGACAACAAGGGCGACGAGGCCAAGGCCAAGGAAGCCCTCAAGGCCTGCGGCAAGGAGGGCGGCTTCTCGACCGTCCTGAGCGCCCGGACCGAGCGCGCCACCGAGATCGCCGCCGCGACCTCGATCCAGGCCGCGCTGAAGAAGGTCGGCATCAACGCCGAGATCCAGCAGTTCCCGCAGGGCAAGTACCTCTCCGACAACGTCGGCGTGCCGGCGAAGAACAAGGAGAAGAACATCGGCCTGATGATGATGCAGTGGGGCGCCGACTGGCCGACCGGCTACGGCTTCCTGCAGCAGATCGTCGACGGCCGCGCCATCAAGGAGGCCGGCAACAGCAACCTGGCCTCGCTGAACGACCCGGCGATCAACAAGCTGATCGACGACGCCGCGGTCAACACCGACAAGGCGGCCCGCGAGAAGATCTACGCGGAGATCGACAAGAAGGTCATGGAGCAGGCGGTCTACGTCCCGCTGACCTACTTCAAGGTGTTCCTGTACCGCTCGGACACCGCCACCAACGTCGTCTCCACCTCGGCCTTCTCGGGTGAGTACGACTACCTGAACATCGGTACGACCAAGTAAGAGCCTGGCTCCGTATCCCTGAAGGCAGGTGAAGGCAGCGGCGCCCGCCGCCGTCCGGAAGATCCCGGACGGCGGCGGGCCGCCGGAGCCGCCCAACTGTGTTTGCCTACATCCTCCGCAGGACGCTCGCGGCCGTGGTGCTGCTGCTGGTGGTCAGCGCGGTCACCTTCGCGATCTTCTTCCTGCTGCCGCGCCTGGCCGGCGAGACGACCGATCAGCTGGCCACCCAGTACATCGGGAAGAACCCGTCCCCCGAAGCGGTCGCGGCGGTCAAGAAGAACCTCGGCTTCGACCAGCCGATCTACGTCCAGTACGGGCGCTTCCTGAAGGCGCTGGTCACCGGTGCCGAGTACAAGTTCGGCCCGGACGCGGCCACCTGCCACGTGCCCTGCTTCGGCTACTCCTTCAAGAACCACCTGGAGGTGTGGCCCGAGCTGACCAAGCGCATCCCGATCACGCTCTCGCTGGCCATCGGCGCCGCCGTGCTCTGGCTGGTCTCCGGCGTCACCACCGGTGTCATCTCCGCGCTCAAGCCGAAGTCGATCTTCGACCGGCTCTCGATGGGCATCGCCCTGGCCGGCGTCTCGCTGCCGGTCTTCTTCACCGGTGCGCTGCTGCTCACGCTCTTCAGCTACGAGTGGCCGATCCTGGACAACCTCCAGTACGTCAACTTCACCGACGACCCGCTGATGTGGGCCCGCAACCTGATCCTCCCGTGGATCTCGCTGGCCTTCCTCTACTCCGCGCTCTACGCCCGGCTCACCCGCGCCGGCATGCTGGAGACGATGAGCGAGGACTACATCCGCACCGCCCGGGCCAAGGGCCTGGTCGAGCGCAAGGTGGTCGTGAAGCACGGGCTGCGCTCCGCGCTCACCCCGGTCGTCACCATCTTCGGCATGGACCTCGGTCTGCTGCTCGGCGGTGCGCTGATCACCGAGCAGGTGTTCTCGCTCCAGGGCGTCGGCGCCTTCGCGGTCTCGGCGATCGCCGACAACGACCTGCCGAAGATCCTCGGCGTCACGCTGCTCGCCGCCTTCTTCATCGTCCTCTGCAACCTCGTGGTTGACCTCCTGTACGCCGCTGTCGACCCCCGAGTGAGGCTGTCGTGACCGAGCTCCAGAAGACCCCGGCGCCGGTGGCCTCCCCGACCGGGGACCCGTTCCTCTCGGTGCGGGACCTGCGGATCCACTTCGACACCGACGACGGCCTGGTCCGCTCGGTCGACGGGGTCAGCTTCGACCTGCACAAGGGGAAGACCCTCGGGATCGTCGGCGAGTCCGGCTCCGGCAAGTCCGTCACCTCGCTCGGCATCATGGGCCTGCACCGCTCCAAGCGGGCCCGGATCAGCGGCGAGATCCACCTGGACGGCGAGGAACTGATCGCGGCCGGCCCCGAGCGGGTCCGCCAGCTGCGCGGCCGCCAGATGGCGATGATCTTCCAGGACCCGCTCACCGCGATGCACCCCTACTACAGCGTCGGGGCGCAGATCGTCGAGGCCTACCGGGTGCACCACCCGCAGGCCACCAAGAAGCAGGCCCGCGCCCGCGCCGTCGAGATGCTCGACCGGGTCGGCATTCCGCAGCCCGACCGCCGGGTGGACGACTACCCGCACCAGTTCTCGGGCGGCATGCGCCAGCGCGCCATGATCGCGATGGCCCTGGTCAACGACCCCTCGCTGCTGATCGCCGACGAGCCCACCACCGCGCTGGACGTCACCGTCCAGGCGCAGATCCTGGACCTCATCCGCGACCTCCAGCAGGAGTTCGGCTCGGCCGTCATCGTCATCACCCACGACCTCGGGGTGGTCGCCGAACTCGCCGACGACATCCTGGTCATGTACGGCGGCAAGTGCGTCGAGCGCGGTCCCGCCGACACCCTCTTCGACGCGCCCCAGCACCCCTACACCTGGGGCCTGCTGGGCTCGATGCCGCGTCTCGACCGTGAGCTCCAGGAGCGGCTCGTCCCGGTGAAGGGCACCCCGCCCAGCCTGATCAACGTGCCGTCCGGCTGTGCCTTCCACCCGCGCTGCCCGTACGCCGAGCTGACCGGCGGGCGCTCGGCCGGCGAGGTCCCCGTCCTGACCGAGGCAGCGCCCGGGCACCACGCGGCCTGCCACCTCGCCGCCGCCGACCGGAACCGCATCTTCACCGAAGAGATCGCGCCCCGGCTGTGAGCCCGGTTTCGTACCACCATTCTGGAGAGAACCGATGACGGACACTCAGGCGGCGGCCCGCGAGCCCGAGAAGAAGGTGCCCGCACCCACGCCCGCCACCGACCGCGAGCCGCTGCTCCGGGTGACCGGTCTGACCCGGCACTTCCCGATCAAGGGCGGCCTGCTGCGCCGCAACACCGGGGCCGTGCGGGCCGTCGACGGCATCGACTTCACGGTCAATGCGGGGGAGACCCTGGGCGTCGTCGGCGAGTCCGGCTGCGGCAAGTCGACGATGGGCCGGCTGGTCACCCGCCTCGACGAACCCACCGCCGGGAAGATCGAGTTCGAGGGCACCGACATCACCCACCTGAGCGCGGGTGCGATGCGGCCGCTCCGCCGCGACATCCAGATGATCTTCCAGGACCCGTACTCCTCGCTGAACCCCCGGCACACCGTCGGCACCATCGTCGGCGCGCCGTTCCGGCTGCAGAAGGTGCAGACCGAGGGCGGGGTCAAGAAGGCCGTCCAGGAGCTGCTGGAGCTGTGCGGGCTCAGCCCCGAGCACTACAACCGCTACCCGCACGAGTTCTCCGGCGGCCAGCGCCAGCGCATCGGCATCGCCCGGGCCCTCGCCCTGCGGCCCAAGATGGTCGTCGCCGACGAGCCGGTCTCCGCGCTCGACGTCTCCATCCAGGCGCAGGTGGTCAACCTGCTGGACGACCTCCAGCGCGAGCTGGGCCTGACCTACCTGATCATCGCGCACGACCTCTCGGTGGTCCGGCACGTCTCGGACCGGGTCGCGGTGATGTACCTCGGCAAGGTCGTCGAGATCGCCGACCGGGACTCGCTCTACGCGGCCCCGATGCACCCGTACACCACCGCGCTGATGTCCGCGGTGCCGGTGCCCGACCCGCGCCGCCGGCAGCAGGGCGGGCGCGACCGGATCCTGCTCAAGGGCGACGTGCCCTCCCCGATCAACCCGCCGTCCGGCTGCCGGTTCCGCACCCGCTGCTGGAAGGCCCAGGACGTCTGCGCGGCCCAGGAGCCGCCGCTGGTCGCCCTGAAGACCGGGCACCAGGTGGCCTGCCACTTCCCGGAGCGCAGCGAGGGGAACGACTAGAGGGGCCCGGAGAACGCTCCGGAGAGCGGCGGCCACGGCGACAAGGTGCTCGCCACGGCGTGCCGCGCCGGTGCCGCGAGGGCGCGGCCGCTGCCCCCGGGCGGCGGCCGCGCCCCGTCGCGTGTCGGCGGTGCTTCGCCGTGCGGCGGCCGTGTGACCGGGTGTCGCGGAACGTGACGGCCGGTGGCGTGCGCGTGACGTTCGGCCGGGGCGGGTGCCCGGTGGGTCCATAGTTGTCCGGTGACATCGCAGATCTTCCCCTCCGACGTGCAGCAGAGCCTGGACCTGGTCGGCATCTTCGTCTTCGCCCTCTCCGGAGGGCTGCTGGCCGTGCGCAAGAACATGGACATCTTCGGAATCTGTGTGCTGGCGGAGGTGACCGCGCTGGGTGGCGGGGTCATGCGCGACCTCGTCATCGGGGCCACCCCGGTGGCGGCCTTCTCCAACCTCGGGTACTTCAGCACACCGCTGGTGGCCGGCCTGGTGGTGTTCTTCCTGCACCCCGAGGTCGAGCGGATCAACCGCGCGGTGCAGACCCTGGACGCGCTCGGCCTCGGGCTCTTCTGCGTCACCGGGACGGCCAAGGCGCACGACTACGGCCTCGGCGCGGTGGCCGCGATGGCGCTCGGCATGGTGACGGCGGCCGGCGGCGGCGTGATGCGCGACATGCTCGCCGGGGAGATCCCCTCGCTGCTGCGCTGGGACCGGGAGATCTACGCCGTCCCGGCCCTGGTCGGCTCCGCGCTGGTGGTGGTGCTGATCGGCCTCGACCGGCTGACCGCGCTCACCGGGACGGCGGCCGCGCTGACCGCCTTCGTGCTGCGGATGCTCGCCCTCAAGTACGGCTGGCGCGCACCGCGGGCCTGGCACCGCAACGGTTCTCGCACCAGCGAGGAGTAGGCGAGCCCCCGTACGCCAGCGAGATCGCCTCGGCGGTGCAGAGCAGCTCGGGCAGCAGCCGGACCAGCTCGACCGGCGGCACCCGGTCGGTCGGGGCGCTGACCGCGCAGGCCGCGATCGGCCGCCCGGCGCTGCCGGCCACCGGGGCGGCCACGCAGGCCACCGCCTCGCGGTGCTCGGCCGACTCGGCCGCCCAGCCCTGGCGGCGGACGGTGGCCAGCTCGGCGGGCAGCTCGTCCTCGCCGGTGCCGTCCTCGGGCAGGCCGGCCAGCAGCACCCGGCCGATCGCGGTGCCGGCCGCCGGGGCGCGCCGCCCGATCCGGGTCGGCCGGGCGGCGTCGCTCCCCGGCCAGCGGCCGGCCAGCTCGTCCAGGTAGAGGACCTCGCCGTCCTGCAGGACGGCCAGCTGGACGGTCAGCCCGCAGCGCCGGTTGAGGGCGGCCAGGTAGGGCGCGGCGATCTGACGGACGTCGATCTCCTCCAGCGCCCGGTGGGCGAGCGAGAGGACGCGCCCGCCGAGCCGGTAGCGGCGGTCGGACTGGCGGTGGACGAAGCCGTGCTCCTCCAGCGTGCGCAGCAGGCGCAGCGCGGTGGACTTGTGCACACCGATGCTGGTCGCGGCCTGGTCGAGGGTGACCGGGCCGTCGCCGAGGGACCCGAGGAGGGTGAGGGCGCGGTCGACCGACTGCGACATTGCGCCCCCAGGGGTGGTCCGGTCCGGCCGATTGCAGTGGCCGACAGGCTAACCGTTCGCCCCGGTGGCAGACCAACGAGCCCCGGTCGTCCGGGCTCGGCGGCCGCCCGGGCCGCACGTCGGGTGGCGGGCGGGCGGCCGTCGGGTGGCAGGCAGATGGCGGACGGTTGGCCGGAACGGGGCGTTTGCGGGCGGTGCGCGGTGTCCGGATCCCTCCGGTGGCCCGAGCGCCGTGCGGTGGCCCTCTACAATCGGATGGTTATGCCATACCTGGACCATGCGGCGACCACGCCGATGCTGCCCGAGGCGATCGCCGCGATGACCGCGCACCTGGGGGTCGTCGGCAACGCCTCCTCCCTGCACGCGTCCGGCCGCCGGGCCCGCCGCGTGGTCGAGGAGTCCCGCGAGTCGCTGGCGGAGTCGCTGGGCGCCCGCCCCAGTGAGATCGTCCTCACCGGCGGCGGCACCGAGTCCGACAACCTGGCCGTCAAGGGCCTGTACTGGGCCCGACGGGGGGCCGACCCGGCCCGGACGCGGGTGCTGTGCAGTCCGGTCGAGCACCACGCGGTGCTGGACGCGGTGCACTGGCTCTCCGAGCACGAGGGCGCCCGGGTCGACTACCTGCCGGTGGACGGCTACGGCCGGGTCCACCCGGCGGCGCTGCGCGAGGCGATCGAACGCGACCCGGCCTCGGTCGCGCTGGTCACCGTGATGTGGGCCAACAACGAGGTCGGCACCGTCCAGCCGGTCACCGAACTCGCCGCGGTGGCGGCCGAGTTCGGCATCCCGATGCATGCCGACGCGGTCCAGGCGCTCGGTCAGGTACCGGTCTCCTTCGCGGAGTCCGGGCTCACCGCACTCACCGTCACCGGCCACAAGGTCGGCGGCCCGTACGGCATCGGCGCACTGCTGCTGTCGCGCGGCGCCACGCCCGTGCCGCTGCTGCACGGCGGCGGCCAGGAGCGCGACGTCCGCTCCGGCACGCTGGACGCTCCGGCCACCGCGGGCTTCGCGGCCGCCGCGGCGCTCGCGGTCGAGCGGCGGGACGAGCACGCGGCCGTGCTCGGCGCGCTGCGGGACGAACTGGTCGCCTCGGTGCTGGCCGGCGTCCCGGACGCGGTGCTCAACGGCGACCCGACGACGCAGGGGCGGCTGCCCGCCAACGCGCACTTCTCCTTCCCCGGCTGCGAGGGCGACGCGCTGCTGATGCTGCTCGACGCCCAGGGCATCGAGTGCTCGACCGGCTCGGCCTGCTCGGCGGGGGTGCCGCAGCCCAGCCACGTCCTGCTGGCGATGGGCGTCGACCCGCTGCTGGCCCGCGCCTCGCTGCGGTTCTCGCTCGGCCACACCTCCACCCGGGAGGACGTCACCGCGCTCGCCGGGGCCATCGCACCGGTGGTCCAGCGCGCCCGCAACGCGGGACTGGCGGCGGCCGCGAGGCGCTGAATATCCCGGTCGTGAGTCAGCCGTGACCACGTACTCTTGTTGGCATCATGACTGACTTCCCCGGTGCCCCGACCGCCCCGTCCACTGGCCGCCTGCGTGTGCTCGCGGCGATGTCCGGCGGGGTGGACTCCGCCGTCGCCGCCGCCCGTGCCGCCGAAGCCGGCCACGAGGTGACGGGCGTGCACCTGGCGCTCTCGGCCAACCCGCAGTCCTTCCGCACCGGCGCCCGCGGCTGCTGCACCATCGAGGACTCCCGCGACGCCCGCCGGGCGGCCGACGTGATCGGCATCCCGTTCTACGTCTGGGACCTCGCCGAGCGGTTCCGCGAGGACGTCATCGACGACTTCGTCGCCGAGTACGCGGCCGGCCGCACCCCCAACCCCTGCCTGCGCTGCAACGAGAAGATCAAGTTCGCCGCGCTGCTGGACAAGGCGATCGCGCTCGGCTTCGACGCCGTCTGCACCGGCCACTACGCCCGGATCGTCGACCTGCCCTCCGGCGAGCGCCAGCTGCACCGCGCCGTCGACGCCGCCAAGGACCAGTCCTACGTGCTCGGCGTGCTCGACGCCGACCAGCTCGCCCACTCGCTCTTCCCGCTCGGTGACACCACCAAGGACGTCATCCGCGAGGAGGCCGAGCGCCGCGGCCTGGCCGTCGCCAAGAAGCCGGACAGCCACGACATCTGCTTCATCGCGGACGGCGACACCCAGGGCTTCCTGGCCAAGCACCTCGGCACCGCCACCGGCGACATCGTCGACGCGGACGGCACCAAGCTCGGCGAGCACGACGGTGCCTACGGGTTCACCATCGGCCAGCGCAAGGGCCTGCGGATCGGCCGCCCCGCCGCCGACGGCAAGCCGCGCTACGTCCTCGACATCTCACCGGTGAACAACACCGTCACCGTCGGCCCGGTCGAGGGCCTGGACGTGACGGCCCTGACCGCGATCCGCCCGCGCTGGTGCGGCACCGAGGCGCTCGCCGACGGCCGCTACACCGCCCAGCTCCGCGCCCACGGCGAGGAGGTCCCGGTCACCGCCTCGGTCGTCGACGGCGAGCTGCACGTCGCCCTGGACACCGCGGTGCGCGGCATCGCCCCCGGCCAGGCCGTGGTCCTCTACGACGGCACCCGCGTCGTCGGCTCCGCCACCATCGCGACCACGGAGCGCCCGGCGGTCCGCGCGTAGCCTCCGGCCTTCGGGGCCCGGCCGTCCGGGCCGGACGGCCGGGCCCGGTGTGTGTCACGCGCGCTGCGGAACGGGACGGTCCGGGGAGTCCAGCCAGACGCGCTGACCGTCCGGGGTGACGGTCAGGCCGAACCGCTCGTACTCGGGGCGGCCCTGGTCGGTCCACCATCGGTAGGTGGCGGCCACCTCGTCCCACAGCCGGCGGGGGCCGGACTGGTACACCTCGAACTCCGTGCGCCCCCGCTCGTAGTCGGCGGAGGCCCACGACAGGGTGTCCCGGCTGTAGAGCCACAGCGTGTAGGCGCCGTCCTCGTAGCGCTCCGCCCTCCAGAACGCGCCGGGTACGCCGGACCCGATGAGGAACTGCTCGAACCACCCGCCCGTGTCCGGAGGGGCGAGGGCGGTCGCGCTCCTCACCCCGTCGGCGGGCCACTCCCGGCCGCGCAGGTAGTCCCCGAAGGGCGGCCGGTCCGTGCGCTGCTGGCGCAGCCGCATGAATGCCGAACTCCGGGTGAACCTGCCGCTCGCGCCGGACCCGTCGTCGTTCACGGTCAGCCGGACGATCTGCTCGCCGCCGTACTCGGTGCCGAACGGGGCGACGACGATCCCGCCGGGGGCCGTCTGCTCCAGCCACGCCGGAGGGATCTCCAGCAGGGAGCACGTGGCGATGACCCGATCGTACGGAGCACCGTCCGCCCACCCCGCCCGCCCGTCGCCCTCGACCACGGTCGGCCCGAGCCCGGCCCGCGCCAGGTTCTCCCGGGCACCGCGAGCAACGTCCGGGTCGTACTCGACGGTCACGACGTTGGGATCACCCAGGCGGTGGGCCAGCAGGCCGGCGTTCCACCCGGTGCCGGCGCCGATCTCCAACACCCTGTCGCCCGGGCGCACGTCCAGGTCCCGGAGCATCGAGAACACCATGGTCGGCATGGAGTTGGACGAGCTCGGAGTGGTGCCGAGTCCGTCCCCCTCGTGGTCCCCGTCGTCCCACTGCGTGGTCAGCGGGATGTCCGAGTACACCGCCCTTCGCCATGCCTCGGGGTCCTGCGACCGGGATACCACCGGGTTCTGCCCGGTGCCGTCCGCGATGCCCGGCCAGATGCGGTCCGGGACGAACAGCTCACGGGGGACCGCCTCGAAGGAGGGGAACCAGTCAGAGGAGAGCGCGCCGCCGGCCACCAGCGCGGAGGCGAGCCCCAGGGGGCCCGCCTCCTTGTGCGTCTCGCCGGTCACTTGCCGCCGCCGCCCGCCGGGGCCGAACCGTCCGAGGTGTTCCCGCCCTCGTCCGAACCGCCGCCGTGCCTGGCGCCCTTGTTGCTGTCGTCCTGCCGGCCGCCGCGCTTGCCCATGTCCGTACCTCCGTGCTGGTGGGGCCGGCGGGCGGGTGCCCGCCGGGTGTTGTCCGGCCGCCTCTCGCATCCTCCAGGAGGTATGCCGGGCGGCAGCTCCGCGTGGGCGCGTGACCGCCCGCGCGGATGCCTCCGCTGTCACCGCGGGCTGCCTCGTCCCGGCAGCGGGAGCCGGTGGGGTACCGCTCGTTGCCCGGTTGACCTGCCCGTGCCGACGCCGGCCCGGCGTCGGCACGGGCAGGAGGTCAACGGGTCAGCACGAGTGCGGCGGCGACGAGGTGGAACAGGGCCGCCGCTGATACGGCGCAGGCGGTCCAGACCCGGAGGGGTTCGAGGGCCTCGCGGGCATGCTGGTCATCGAGCGACGTCGGCATGGACGACCTTGCCGAACGGCTCGACCGTGACTCCCCAGCGCCCGCCGGTGAGCTGATGGACGAGCGCGAGCCCACGGTGGCACTCGTCGTCGTCGGCGGCGCGGAGGAGGACGGGCAGGCACCGCGAGCCGTCCCGCACCGAGATCCGCACGGTCGC
The DNA here is from genome assembly GCF_053587085.1 of Kitasatospora sp. NPDC003701. Classification (NCBI taxonomy): domain Bacteria; kingdom Bacillati; phylum Actinomycetota; class Actinomycetes; order Kitasatosporales; family Streptomycetaceae; genus Kitasatospora; species Kitasatospora sp. NPDC003701. The sequence goes on along the minus strand of NZ_JBSFNM010000011.1, from coordinate 39,096 downwards.
ATCGGCGATGAGGGTGACGGTGACGGTCATATGCCGATGACACCCGGTCTTCGCCGCGTTGGTCACCAGCTCGCTGGTGACCAACGCGGCGGTGTCGATCAGGTGGAGCAGCCCCCACCCCGTCAGCACCTCGCGGACCAGCCGCCGAGCCCGGCCCACCGATTCGGGCTGGTAGGGCAGGCACAAGACTGCCGATTCGGTCAGCTCGCCGACGGGCGGCTCGGTGATGGCAGTCACCGGAGGGCGGAGCAGTTGCTTGTGGTCGCAGCCCGTGTGAGCCGACAACATGGTGGGTCGAGGCAAGGTCACTCCCACGGGTGGTTTGGCGGATCTCTCGCTGTTGGTTGATGCGCTGGCGAGGTACTCCTAGTTCACCGTTCCGGGAGGGCCCGTGGGTCGATCGGGACCGGACGTTCCACCGGACGTTTGGCGCATGCGGGGCCTTACTCGGTGGGAGGGTGTCCTGGTCGTACGTTTGCAGAGGGGGTCTGAGTCAGTGCTGCCATTAGCCGATCAACGAAGAGTCGCCGGATACACCCAAGAGGCGTTTGTTACGGCGTTCTCGGACATGGCGCGGCGCATGGGCGTTGACGCAGCAGTGAGCGTGCGCCAACTCCGTCGGTGGGAGTCGCTCGATCCGCCCCTGCCGCAACCCGGGCAACAGGCCGTACTGGAAGCACTTTTGGGTGTCCCACTTGCCGAACTCGGTTTCACCGTCCCGTTGGAGCGGGTTCACAGCACCCCGAAGTGCGGGCATCAGGAAGGCGTGTTGCACCGTCGACAGTTCGTCGTAGATGTCGGTGCCCTGCTCGGCGCCTCCGCCCTCCCAGCTTCGCGGACCGGTCGGCGCATCGGTTCGATCGACGTTCGGGCCTTCCAGTCGGACATTTCCGGGCTGTATGCCATTGATCATTCGCGCGGCGGCCGGGTTGCTCGGCAGGCTGCCACGCGCGTGCTGAGGAGCATAGAGAAGGTCATGACCGATGGGGTGTACCTTGCCCCAGTCGGGCGTGAGCTCCACGGCCTCGCTGGAACGTTGCACTCTCACCTCGGATGGATCGAGTTCGACGCGGGGAGGACGGCGGCGGCCCGTGTAGCGTGCGTCGAGGCGCTGGCCTCGGCCCGTCTGGTGGACGATCCGCTGCTGGAGGTTCGGGCGCTCGACAGTCTCTCCCTGCTCGCGGTTGAGCAGAAACGCCCTTGGGAAGCGGTCGCGGCGGCGGCCGCCGCCGGGGCGATCGCCCAGGTGCACGGCGGGCCGAGAGTGAAATCAGTGGTCGCGCTGCGGCAGGCTCGGGCGCTTTCATCGGCAGGTGACCATCCGGGGGCCCGGCGGGCCCTATCGCAGGCTCTGACGTGGCAAGACAGGTCCGATAGGGACACCAACGCACCACCGTGGACGGCGTTTGCCGGTCAGGTCGAGGTGGACTACGCGACGGCCGCGTGGCATGTGGAGACCGGGCACCAGGCGTACGCGGTCCCGTTTCTTCGGGCTGCCGTCGACCGGCTCGGTCCAACGTACAGCCGAAACGCGGCACTGTACCGGGCGCGGTTGGCCGAGGTGCTGATGAAGGTGGGCGAGGTCGAGGAAGCCTGTGCACAGGTGGTTGCCAGCGCCAATGCCGCACAAGGGATGGCTTCGGCTCGGCTCGCTGACCGGCTGCGTACGGTGGCAGCCTCGGCCGCAGGTGTGGACACAGCGGTGGCGCGGGACTGTGTCGAGGAGCTCAGGGTGCTCGGTGTGACGGTGCGAAAGCGGAGGACGGTGTGACGGTGACTGTTCGGCTTCTTCATGGCAAGCAAACAGCCGAGCTTGAGCCGCAGTTGAAGGAGGTATTCGCGGAGGCGTTCGCGGAGCCCCCGTACGGGGAGGGGCCGGCCGACGTGGAGCGGGCGTTCCGTCGGTTCCGCTCGCAGGTTCGTCGGCGCGGCTTCCGAGCTGCTGTCGCCTTCGACGGCGACACCGTAGTGGGTATGGCGTACGGCTACCCGCTGTCGGCGAGCACCGGATGGTGGAACACGCTGACTGATCCCGTGCCCGACCATCTCAGGCGGGAGGACGGGAAGCGGACGTTCGGGCTCTTCGAGTTGGCGGTTCGGCCCGGGTGGCGCCGGCAGGGTGTCGCCACCCGGATGCACCGCACCCTTGTCGAGGGTCTCGACAATGCCCGGGTGATGCTGAACAGCCGACCGCAGGCCGCAGCGGCTCAGGCGTCCTACCGAGCATGGGGCTACCGGAGGGTCGGCTCAGCGATCCCCTGGGAGGGGGCGGCCCGGCACGACGTGATGGTTCTCGACCTCGTCTGAATCCTCAGTGGAGCCTGCGGTTCCCGTCCGCACGCGCGAGCACTCACCGCAGTGAATCCATGACTGTCTGTCAAATCTGCTGCTCGCTTGGCATAAACTGCAATGGCCACCGCCCAGTCGGGCGGTGGCCATTTCCACGCGTACGCCTACAACTTGGCGGTTCCGGCGCACGCGTCTACCAACCTCGGCCAGTATGCCAGCCGTGCTGTCTTCCGGCTCGCATATCGGCCACGAAAGGCTGAACGTGCACGTCGTCACGACCGAGGCTCCAGCCCTCGCCCGTCCTACCGGCACCCCGCCCGCGAACGAGTTCCGGATCCGGGTCGGGCAGTGGATGCAGAGCGTCCCGACCGGTGGGCCCTGGAAGTCCCTCGGGCCGTCCTTCGTCCTCTTCCTCCTGCACTCCGCGCAGAAGGCCGACGCGGACGGGACCAACCTCCACTGCCCGCCGTCCAACCTCTGGTTCTCCCGCGCCTGCCGGGTCTCCAAGGACTCCGTTCCCGGCTTCTACCGCGCCGCCGAGGCGGCCGGAGTCATGACCCTGGTCCACGGCCCCTCCGGCGTCCGGGTGCGCGGCTACGCCGTCACCCTGCCCCTGGGCGGCGTCCCCGACTGGGACGCCGCCCTCGCCGTCCTGCGCGCCGACGCCCGGCGCGTCAAGCAGGAGCTGCTTCGCTGCGCCGCCGACAAGCCCGCACGTGCGGAATCCGTGAGGTCCGCACGTGCGGTGCTGCCGCAGCAGCGCTGCGGTGAGCGGAAGTCCGCAGGTGCGGAGCCGTTCGACTCCGCACGTACGGGCTCGACGCTCCGCACGTGCGGACACAACCAGGAAGTCCCCTACCAGGACAGGCAGATGGTTGCTGTTGTGGTGACAGCCACCACTCCGCGCGCGGGCGAAGCGCCCGCGCCGCCGCCCGGCCCCTCGCACTGGGAGCGGCTGACCGGGCACCTGCCGCCCGACCTCCAGCGGGCCGCCCGCGCCGTCCCGGAGGACGACCTGCTGCGCCGGGTCACGGCCATGGCCGTCGAGGCCGGCTGGGCCTCCCCGGGTTGGCTCGCCGCCCGCCTGGCGTCCCACCGGCCGGCGAACGCCCCCGACGCCGCCCCTGCGGACCGCCTCGCCGCAGGTCTGGTCGCCGTCCTGGGTGTCCTCTCGGACCGACATGCCCAGGTGGGCCTGGGCTCGTATCCTCCTGCCCATGAATCACCACACCGGGACGCCCCGGTCGACGCCGCTCCACTCGGTGTCCGTCGCGGGAGCGGTCGTCCGTGAGGACGGCCGGAGCTTGGACTGACCCTTTGAGCTTGCCGGCCCGCGCCTGCTCGGTCGGCGGCGGGTAATGCCGGTGAGGAGGATCCCCGCGGCGTGATAGACCGGGGAGCACTATGAACATCACTGTCTTCTGCTCCGCGTTCTCGCTCGACGAGCGCTACACCGCCCCCGCCGCCGACTTCGCCCGACTGCTCGGGGAGGGCGGGCACACCCTGGTGTGGGGCGGCTCGCACGCCGGGCTGATGGGGCTGCTCGCCGACGGGGTGAAGGCGGCCGGGGGCCGGCTGGTGGGTATCTCCGTCGAGCTGCTCCGGCACAAGGCGTACGAGGGCGCCGACGAGCTGATCACCACCGCCGACCTGGCCGAGCGCAAGGCGCAGCTGCTGATGCGCGCGGACGCGGTCGTCGTGCTGGTCGGCGGCCTGGGCACGCTGGACGAGGTCACCGAGGTGCTGGAGCTGAAGAAGCACGCGCTGCACGACAAGCCGGTGATCGTCCTGGACACCGAGGGCTTCTACGCGGGCCTGCGCACCCAGCTGGAGCGGATGGACGCGGAGGGCTTCCTGCCGCGCCCGCTCGGCGAGCTGATCACCTTCGCCGACACTCCGGCCCAGGTCTTCGCACAGCTGAAGGCCTGAGAGGATCACGGCCATGGCTGCACATCTGATCACCGGCGCGGGTTCCGGCATCGGCGCCGTCCTCGCCGAGCGCCTCGCCGACCGCGGGGACGACCTCTGGCTGCTGGCCCGCGACGCCCGCCGCGCCGCCGAACTGCGCGAGCGCTTCCCCGGCGCGCAGACCCTGGTCGGCGACCTGGGCACCCCGGCCAAGCTCTCCTGGGCCTTCGGCCACCAGGCGCTGCCGGCCGAACTGGACTCGCTGCTGCACGTCGCGGGCGTCGTCGAACTCGGCCAGGTCGGCGAACTGCCGGTCAAGGCCTGGCAGGACACCCTGAACGTCAACCTGGTCGCGCCCGCCGAGCTGACCCGCCTGCTGCTGCCCTCGCTGCGGCTGGTCAAGGGCCACGTCGTCTTCGTGAACTCCGGCGCGGGCCTGCGGGCCAGTGCCGAGTGGTCGGCGTACGCGGCGAGCAAGCACGGCCTGAAGGCGCTCGCCGACTCGCTGCGCCAGGAGGAGCACGCCAACGGCGTCCGGGTCACGTCCGTCTACCCGGGGCGCACCGCCACCGCGATGCAGGTGAAGGTGCACCAGCAGGAGGGCAAGGCGTACGACGCCGAGCGCTGGATCGACCCGGAGTCCGTGGTGAAGGCGATCCTGACCGCCCTCGACGTCCCGCGCGACGCCGAGATCACCGACATCACCGTCCGCCCGGGCGGCTGAGCCCCCGGAGTCCCCGGAGCCCCCTGAGGTCCGGAGCCCCTGCGCTCCCGAGCGGGAAGTCGGCCGGTCCGACTTCCCGCTCGCCGCGCACTAGGCTCGGTCGGGTGAGCAACGGACCCTCTTTCCCCGACCTGCGTGGCGCTGCCACCGGTGTCGGATCGCTGCCCGGCACCGACGCGCGGGAGGCCGCCAGGACCTCCACCGGCGCGCTGGAGCAGCTGCCGTTCCTGCCCGAACTGCCCGCCCGCGGGCCGGGCGCCGACATGATCGGGCGCAGCGCCGGCCTGCTGGTCGAGCTGTTCGCACAGACCGAGCCCAGCGGTTGGCGCTTCGCCGACCGCCCCGGCCGCGACACCCGGCGGGCCCGCGCCTGGCTCGGCGAGGACCTCGACGCGCTGGAGGAGTTCACCCAGGGCTACCAGGGCGCGCTCAAGGTCCAGGCCGTCGGGCCGTGGACGCTGGCCGCCTCGATCGAGCTGAAGTACGGCGAGAAGGCGCTCGCCGACCGCGGCGCCTGCCGGGACATCGCTGGCTCGCTCACCGAGGGGCTGCGCCGCCACCTCGACGACGTCCGCCGCCGGATCCCGGGTGCGGAGGTCGTGCTCCAGCTCGACGAGCCCTCGCTGCCCGCCGTGCTGACCGGTGGGGTGAAGACCGCCAGCGGCTTCCAGCGGCTGCGTTCGGTCGACCGCCAGGTCGCCGAGGAGGCACTGCGCGAGGTGATCCGCAGTGTCGACGTGCCGGTGGTGGTGCACTGCTGCGCGCCGGCCGTGCCGCTCCCGCTGCTGCGCCGGGCCGGGGTGGTCGGAGTCTCCCTGGACTTCTCGCTGTTGACGGAGCGTGAGGACGAGGAGCTCGGCGAGGCGATCGAGGCGGGCACCGTGATCCTCGCCGGTGTCGTCCCGTCCACTGACCAGGGAGTGTCGGACCCGGCCGGTAGTGTCCAGGGTGTCAGGACGTTGTGGCGCAGGCTCGGGTTCGCCCCGGAGCTGCTGGGCCGCCGTGTGCTGGTGACGCCGACCTGCGGGCTGGCCGGGGCCTCTCCGTCCTATGCGCGCACGGCGCTGTCACACAGCGTGAAGGCGGGCCAGAGCCTGGTGGACAACCCGGAATGAGAAGGTAACGGAGGGCTTGCGGTGGTGGCTGTCGAGGGCTGGGAGGACGTTCCGGCGGAGGTGCGCAGGCGGCACGCCGAGCTGTCGGCCGAGATCGAGGACCACCGGGCCCGTTACTACGGGCAGGACGCGCCGGTCGTCAGCGACGCCGAGTTCGACGCCCTGATGCGCGAGCTGGAGGGGCTGGAGGCCGAGCACCCGGCGCTGGTCACGCCGGAGTCGCCCACCCAGCGGGTCGGCGGCGCGCCCACCGAGCTGTTCGCCCCGGTCGAGCACCGGGAGCGGCTGCTCAGCCTGGACAACGCGATGGACGACGACGAGCTGGCCGCCTGGGCCGAGCGCGTCGCCGCCGAGCTGGCCGGCATCGACTACCACTACCTCTGCGAGCTCAAGGTGGACGGCCTGGCCGTCAACCTCACCTACGAGAACGGTCAGTTGGTGCAGGCGGCGACCCGCGGCGACGGCCGGGTCGGCGAGGACATCACCGCCAACGTCCGCACCATCAAGGAGATCCCGCACCGGCTCAAGGGCGAGGACATCCCCGAGCTGGTGGAGATCCGGGGCGAGGTCTACTTCCCGACCGACGCCTTCGAGGCGCTCAACGCCTCCTTCGCCGAGGAGAACGAGCGCCGCCGGGTGGAGAACGAGGAGCGGGCCAAGGAGGGCAAGCGCCCCCGGGCGATGATCCGGCTCTTCATGAACCCGCGCAACGCCGCCGCCGGCTCGCTGCGCCAGAAGGACCCGCTGGTCACCGCCTCCCGGCCGCTGCACATGGTGGTGCACGGCATCGGTGCGCGGGTCGGCTTCGACATCGACAACCAGTCGCACGCCTACCGGCTGCTGCACGACTGGGGCCTGCCCACCGCCCGGCACAACAAGGTGGTGCGGACCCTCGACGAGGTCCGCGCCTTCGTCAAGCACTTCGGCGAGCAGCGGCACTCGGTCGAGCACGAGATCGACGGCGTGGTCGTCAAGGTGGACGAGATCGCCCTGCAGGGCCGGCTCGGCGCCACCTCGAAGTCCCCGCGCTGGGCGATCGCCTGGAAGTACCCGCCGGAGGAGGTCACCGGCAAGCTGGCCGAGATCAAGATCGGCATCGGGCGGACCGGCCGGGCGACGCCGTACGCGGTGCTGGCCGAGCCGGTCAAGGTGGCCGGTTCGATGGTCCAGTACGCGACGCTGCACAACCAGGACGTGGTGAAGGCCAAGGACGTCATGCTGGGCGACACCGTGGTGCTGCGCAAGGCCGGTGACGTCATCCCGGAGATCCTCGGCCCGGTCTACGACCTGCGGGACGGTACCGAGGTGCCGTTCGTGATGCCCTCGCACTGCCCGGAGTGCGGTGAGGAGCTGCGGCCGATGGCCGAGGGGGACATCGACCTGCGCTGCCCCAACGCGCAGTTCTGCCCGGCCCAGATCCGCGAGCGGATCGCCTTCCTCGGCGGCCGCTCGGCGCTGGACATCGAGGGCCTGGGCTACGTCGCGGCGACGGCGCTGACCCAGCCGCTGGCTCCGGCCGCGGCGCCGGTGGGGAACGAGGGCGACGTCTTCGGCCTGACGGTGGAGCAGCTGCTGCCGATCAAGGTGCTGGTGCGCGACCAGAAGACCGGCATGCCCAAGCTCGACGACGAGACCGGCGAGGAGAAGGAGGTGTTCTTCTTCGCCACCACCACCGGGGCGCCGAAGAAGAACACCGGGCTGATGCTCGACAACATCGAGAAGGCCAAGGACCGCCCGCTCTGGCGCTTCCTCAACGGCCTCTCGATCCGGCACGTGGGCCCGGTCGCGGCGCAGGACCTGGCCAGGGAGTTCCGCGACCTGGACGCGATCTTCGCGGCGAGCGAGGAGCGGCTGGCCGCGACCGACGGGGTCGGCACGGGCACCGCGCGGTCGATCATCGAGTGGTACCAGGTGGACTGGCACCGGGAGATCGTGGAGAAGTGGCGCGCGGCCGGGGTCCGCTTCACCGAGGAGGCCACCGAGGAGGAGGGCGAGCGTCCGCTGGAGGGGCTGACCGTCGTGGTCACCGGCACGCTGGCCGGGCACACCCGGGACGGCGCCAAGGAGGCGCTGACCTCGCGCGGAGCGAAGGTGACCGGATCGGTGTCGAAGAAGACCGATTTCGTGGTCGCCGGTGACAATCCGGGGTCCAAATACGACAAGGCCGTTCAGCTCGGGCTGCCGGTCCTGGACGACGACGGCTTCACGGTGCTGCTGGAGCAGGGGCCGGAGGCGGCGCGCAGGCGCCTGGGCCTGCCCGAACCGGAGGCCGCCGCCGAGGCCGTCGAGCAGGCGCCGGCCGAAGGGTGACCCGAACGCGGAGCCATTGAGTCCGTCTTGTTATCGTCCTGATGCAACGTCACCGGGTGCCGCGCGGTGAAAGCGGGCATTGTGTCACTGTGCGGCACCCGAACGCGGTGGCGCGCTCCCGGTTGTCCGAAAGTCTGCCCGCCGGGTGGACCCCGGAATACCCTGGAGCGCAACAGAGTGTCAGCAGGGGTGGGGGCACCGGCTGAGCCGGTCTCCGCGGGGTCGCTCATGCCCGGCAGCTGCCGGCACCGGTACGGTGCCTCACCGTAAGGCGGCCTGACGGGGCGGGCCCGACGGAGGACAGGGCTTATGGATCGTACGACCGGCGGTGCGCCCACACGCCCGCCGCAGGGGGTGGCGGGTGCGGTCCTGCTGCTCGGCGTCCTGCTGGCCGGCGCCGCACCGCTCATCCCGCTGGCCGTCCTGGTCTACCGCTACGAGCCCGAGCTGCTGCCGCTGTTCGCGGTGCCGTTGGCCGTGCTGGTCGCGGCCTGGCGGATCGCCCGGGACCGGGCCCGCGACCAGCTCACCGACCCGCTGACGGACCTGCCCAACCGTCAGGCCCTGTTACTGGCCGCCCAGGAGGCCATCGCCGAGCACGAGCAGGGGTACAGCGTCGGCCTCATCCTGCTCGACCTCGACCGGTTCCGGTCGCTCAACGACACGCTCGGCCACACCGCCGGCGACCGGCTGCTGGTGCACATCGCCCGCCGGCTGCACCGGGCCCTGCGCTCCGGCGCGTCCGGCGGCGCCGGCCGGGAGTCGATCGACGACGTCTTCGCCGGGATGCCCCGGGACTACCGGCGCGGCCGCCCGATGGTGGCCCGGATGGGCGGCGACGAGTTCGCCGTCCTGCTGCCCGGGGTCGGCTGCCCCAACACCCTGGAGCGGGTCGCCAAGGCGCTGATCGCCGAGCTGGCCGCACCGATCCGCCTCGACGGGCTGCTGCTCGTCCTGGAGGCCAGCGCCGGCGTCTGCGTCTACCCGCAGCACGCCCAGGACGCCGAGTCGCTGCTGCGCCGCGCCGACGTGGCGATGGGCCACGCCCAGCGCGGCTGCACCTCCGTCGAGCAGTACGACGAGGCCCAGGACGCCGACACGCCGTACCGGATCGGGCTGCTGGGCGACCTGCGGCGGGCCCTGGAGACCGGTGAGGTGCAGCTGCACTACCAGCCCAAGGTGGCCTTCGACGGCCGGGTGGTCGGGCTGGAGGCGCTGCTGCGCTGGGAGCGGCCCGGCCAGGGCAAGGTCTCGCCGGACGAGTTCGTCGGGCTCGCCGAGTCCAGCGGCCTGATGCCCCGGCTGACCGACTACGTGCTGGAGGCGGCCGTCGGCCAGCTCGCCTCCTGGCGCGAGCAGGGCCTCCAGGTGCAGGTCGCGGTGAACGTCTCGCCGCGCGACGTGCTGAACCCCGGCTTCGCCCAGCGGGTCGCCGGGCACCTGGTCCGCCACCAGGTGCCGGCCCACGCGCTCCAGCTGGAGATCACCGAGCGGCTGCTGCTGGACGACTCCCGGCGGGCCGCCGACACCCTGGCCGAGCTGCGCGGCTACGGCGTGGGGATGTCCCTGGACGACTTCGGCACCGGCCACTCCTCGCTGGTGCGGCTGCGCAGCCTGCCGGTCGGCGAGCTGAAGATCGACCGCTCCTTCGTCTCCCGGATGGTCGCCGACGACCACGACGCGGCCGTGGTCCGCTGCTCGGTGGAGCTCGCCCACTCGCTGGGCCTGACCGTGGTGGCCGAGGGCGTGGAGGACGACGAGACCTGGGAGCGGCTGCACCGGATGGGCGTGGACGCCGTCCAGGGCTGGCTGGTCTCCGCGGCCCTGCCGGCCGAGCAGGCCACCGCCTGGCTCCGGGTGCACCGCACCGGCGCCCCGCCGGTCGAGCGGCTCACCGCGGCCGCGCAACTGCCGCCGGTGATCCAGCCGGTGATCAAGCCCGTCATCCAGCCGGCGCTGCCGCCGGCCATCCCGCCGGTGCTGCCGCCGGTGGTCCAGGCGGTGCAGGCGGCCCAGATGGAGATCCAGGCCCCGAGCACGCCGAGGTGGGCCCCGACGAGCCCGCAATAGGGGGTCGGAGGCCGTCGCCGGCCCGGTCCCGCCGCGGGGCCCGGCCGCAGTAACCGGCCCCCGGGGTCACTCGTTGGCCGGTGGCCGGGCCGGGCCCCATAGGATGGGGCCCACAGACCAAGAGGACGGGAGCGCCGAGCCGGCTGCTCCTGCCCGGGCCCGGCACCGCCTGACCGCAGCGCCGGGTCTCACCAGAACTCACCCTTGAGGATCGCTGCATGCCTGGCATCACGCGCGAGGAGGTCGCCCACCTCGCTCGGCTGTCGCGTCTTGAGTTGCAGGCCGAAGAGCTGGACCACTTCGCCGAGCAGCTCGACGTGATCATCGGCGCGGTCGCCCGCGTTTCCGAGGTCGCCGGACAGGACGTCCCGCCGACCTCCCACCCGCTCCCGCTGACCAACGTCATGCGTGCGGACGAGGTGCGACCGTCGCTCACCCCGGAGCAGGCGCTGTCCGGCGCCCCCGCCGCCGAGGAGCAGCGTTTCCGTGTGCCGCAGATCCTCGGGGAGGACTGACCCAATGACCGACCTGATTCGCTACACCGCGGCCGAGACCGCGAGCGCCATCGCCAAGGGCGAGGTCTCCGCCGTCGAGGTCGCCCAGGCGCACCTGGACCGCATCGGGGCCGTCGACAAGAAGGTCAACGCCTTCCTGCACGTCGACACCGAGGGCGCGCTGAGCGCCGCCAGGGCCGTGGACGAGAAGCGCGCCAAGGGCGAGGAGCTGGGCCCGCTGGCCGGCGTCCCGCTCGCGCTGAAGGACGTCTTCACCACCAAGGGCGTGCCGACCACCTGCGGGTCCAAGATCCTCGAGGGCTGGATCCCGCCGTACGACGCCACCCTGACCACGCGTCTCAAGGACGCCGGCGTGGTGATCCTCGGCAAGACCAACATGGACGAGTTCGCGATGGGCTCCTCCACCGAGAACTCCGCCTACGGCGCCACCGGCAACCCGTGGGACCTCAGCCGCATCCCCGGCGGCTCCGGCGGTGGCTCGGCCGCCGCGCTGGCCGCCTTCGAGGCCCCGCTGGCGATCGGCACCGACACCGGCGGCTCGATCCGCCAGCCCGGCGCCGTCACCGGCACCGTCGGCGTGAAGCCCACCTACGGGTCGGTCTCCCGCTACGGCCTGGTCGCCTTCTCCTCCTCGCTGGACCAGGGCGGCCCGTGCGCCCGCACCGTGCTCGACGCGGCGCTGCTGCACGAGGCGATCGCCGGCCACGACCCGCTGGACTCCACCTCGATCGACGCGCCCGTGCCGGCCGTGGTCGAGGCCGCCAAGCTGCGCGACGTGCGCGGCATGCGGATCGGCGTGGTCAAGGAGTTCGCCGGCGAGGGCTACCAGGCCGGCGTCATGCAGCGGTTCAACGAGTCCGTCGAGCTGCTGCGCGAGCTGGGCGCGGAGGTCGTCGAGGTCTCCTGCCCGTCGTTCACCCTGGCGCTGCCCGCGTACTACCTGATCGCGCCCAGCGAGGCCTCGTCCAACCTGGCCCGCTTCGACGCGATGCGCTACGGCCTGCGGGTCGGCGACGACGGCACCCGCTCGGCCGAGGACGTCACCGCCCTCACCCGCGAGGCCGGCTTCGGCCCCGAGGTGAAGCGCCGGATCATCCTCGGCACCTACGCCCTCTCCTCGGGCTACTACGACGCCTACTACGGCTCGGCCCAGAAGGTCCGCACGCTCATCTCGCGCGACTTCGACGCCGCCTTCGCGGGCGTGGACGTGCTGGTCTCCCCGACCACCCCGACCACCGCCTTCCCGATCGGCGAGCGCGCCGACGACCCGATGGCGATGTACCTGGCCGACCTCTGCACGATTCCGTCGAACCTCGCGGGCAACGCGGCCATGTCGCTGCCCTGCGGGCTGGCGCCGGAGGACAATCTCCCGGTCGGCCTGCAGATCATCGCACCCGCGATGGCGGACGACCGCCTGTACCGCGTGGGCGGCGCCGTCGAGGCCGCACTCAACGACAAGTGGGGGCACACCCTGCTGGAGGAGGCACCGGCACTGTGAGCAAGATCGAGAAGGCCAAGGGCTTCAAGCACAGCAAGCCCGGCCTGTGGCTGTCCATCGGTACCAGCGCGTTCGGTGCGATCTCGATCGCCAAGGACGTGAGGAAGGCCCGCGGCGATAACGACACGCTCAAGCTGATCAACGCCCTGGTCGGTGCCGCGGCCCTGGTCACCGGCACCGCCCTGCTGGTGCGCGAGCTGCGCCGGCTGGGCGACGACGACGTGCTGCTGGGCTGAGAAAGCCCTCGGCCCGGCCGCGCACCACCGTGCGCGGCCGGGCCCGTACCTCCACAGACTTTTAGCGAAGGGGACGCTGTGAGCGTCATGAACCTGGTCTCCTACGAGGACGCTCTCGCGTCGTACGACCCGGTGATGGGCCTTGAGGTCCACGTCGAGCTGGGCACCAAGACCAAGATGTTCTGCGGTTGCTCGACCGAGCTGGGCGCCGAGCCGAACAGCCAGGTCTGCCCGACCTGTCTCGGCCTGCCGGGCTCGCTGCCGGTGGTCAACGCCATCGGCGTGGAGTCGGCGATCAAGATCGGCCTGGCGCTGAACTGCGAGATCGCCGAGTGGTGCCGGTTCGCCCGGAAGAACTACTTCTACCCGGACATGCCGAAGAACTTCCAGACCTCGCAGTACGACGAGCCGATCGCCTTCAACGGCTACCTCGACGTGCAGCTGGAGGACGGCTCGACCTTCCGCGTGGAGATCGAGCGCGCCCACATGGAGGAGGACACCGGCAAGTCCAGCCACGTCGGCGGCGCGACCGGCCGGATCCACGGCGCCACGCACTCGCTGCTCGACTACAACCGGGCCGGCATCCCGCTGATCGAGATCGTCACCAAGCCGATCGAGGGCGCCGGTGAGCGCGCCCCCGAGGTGGCCAAGGCGTACGTCGCCGAGCTGCGCGAGCTGATCAAGGCGCTGGGCGTCTCCGAGGCCCGGATGGACAAGGGCCAGATGCGCTGCGACGTCAACCTGTCGCTGCGCCCCAACGGCACCGAGAAGTTCGGCACCCGCTCCGAGACCAAGAACGTCAACTCGCTGCGCAGCGTCGAGCGGGCCGCCCGGTTCGAGATCCAGCGGCACGCCACGGTGCTGGGCGACGGCGGCACGATCGTCCAGGAGACCCGGCACTTCCACGAGGAGGACGGCAGCACCACCGCCGGCCGGATCAAGGACAACGCCGAGGACTACCGCTACTTCCCCGAGCCGGACCTGGTGCCGATCGCGCCGTCCCGCGCCTGGGTGGAGGAGCTGCGCGCCGGGCTGCCCGAGCTGCCGCGGGTGCGCCGGGCCCGGCTGCAGGCCGAGTGGGGCCTGAGCGACAAGGACATGCAGTCGGTGCTGAACGCCGGCGCGGTCGAGCCGATCCTGGAGACCATCGCCGCCGGCGCCCCCGCCGACCAGGCCCGCAAGTGGTGGATGGGCGAGCTGGCCCGCCGGGCCAACGAGACCGGCACCGAGCTGAGCGAGCAGCCGATCACCCCGGCGCAGGTCGCCCGGGTCACCGCGCTGGTCGCCGAGGGCAAGCTGAACGACAAGCTGGCCCGCCAGGTCATCGAGGCCGTGCTGGCCGGCGAGGGCGAGCCGGACGAGGTCGTCGAGAAGCGCGGCCTGGCCGTCGTCTCGGACGACTCCGCGCTCGGTGCCGCCGTCGACGAGGCCATCGCCGGCAACGAGGCGATCGCCGCCAAGATCCGCGACGGCAAGGTCGCCGCGGTGGGCGCGCTGGTCGGCGCGGTCATGAAGGCCACCCGCGGCCAGGCCGACGCGGCCCGGGTGAAGGACCTCATCCTGGAGCGCCTCGGCGTGGAGGGACAGTAGGCACAGCCTGGAGCGCCTCGGCGCTTCGAGGGCAGAGGCACAGCCTGGAGAAGCTCGGCGCCGACCGGAGACGGCCAGGGATTCCAAGGCGTCTAAGGCTTTCTAAGGTGCCTTAGTTCGGTCAGGGCCCGGATTCACCCCCTAAGTGGGGTGGATCCGGGCCTTTGCCGTGTCCGGCGGCCGTTCCTAAGGCGCCGGCCGCCCGGAACATCGGGCAAGGTGCCGATGTGGCGGACCCCCCTGGGAGAGGAGTCTTTACCTCAGAACGAGAGACCACCACGAGGGGAAACACCGTGTTCGAGTACGAGCTCATCCAGCAGCAGGTACGGGAACTCCACGCCCAGGCCGACCACGAGCGCCTGGTCCGCGAGGCCAAGGCCGGCCGCCGCGGCGTGCGCCGGCTGCCCGCCATCCGCTTCGAGCGGCGCACCGCGCGTCTGAACGAGTGCTGACGGTCCGACACCCGGCCGAGGCCGGGGTGGAGATGGAAGGGGAGGTGCGATCCAGCGCCTCCCCTTCCGGGCGTCCGGAGGGCGGGATAACCGATCGGCCCGGCCCGGCCGGTTATGGCATGCTCGCCTCCATGCAGCAGATATCGGTGAGTCCCGTCTTCGTCGGCCGCGGCAACGAGATCACCGAACTGACAGCGGCGCTGCGCCGGGCCGGGGAGGGGAAGCCGCAGACCGTCCTGGTCGGCGGCGAGGCGGGCGTCGGCAAGACCCGGCTGCTGGAGGAGTTCCTCGGCCAGTCCTGCGCGGACGCGGGCGTGGTCACCACGATCGGCGGCTGTCTGGAGGTCGGCGCCGAGGGGCTGCCGTACGCGCCGCTGGCCACCGCGCTGCGCCGGCTGCACCGGGGGCTGGGCGCCGAACTGGAGGCCGCCGCCGCCGGCAGCGAGGGGCATCTGGCCCGGCTGCTGCCCGACTTCGGCGAGGCCGACGGCGAACCCAACGACGAGTACGGCCGGGCCCGGCTGTTCGAGCACACCGCGAGGCTGTTCGAGCGACTCGGCACGGACCGTACCCTCGTGCTCGCCGTCGAGGACCTGCACTGGTCCGACCGCTCGACCCGGGAGCTCCTCGCCTACCTGGTCCGCACCCTGCACCGGGCCCGCGTGCTGCTGGTCGCCACCTACCGCACCGACGACCTGCACCGCCGCCACCCGCTGCGGCCCTTCCTCGCCGAGCTGGAGCGGCTGCGCACCGTCCAGCGGATGGAGCTGGACCGGTTCGGCCCGGGGGAGGTGGCCGAGCAGCTGGCCGGCATCCTCGGCACCGCCGACCCCGACCACCAGCTGGTCGACCGGATCCACCGCCGCTCCGAGGGCAATCCGTTCTTCGTCGAGGAGCTCGCCACCGCCTTCCAGTCCGGCTGCTCGGCCGGCCTCACCGACTCGCTGCGGGACATCCTGCTGGTCCGGGTCGAGGCGCTGGACGAGGAGACCCAGCGGGTGCTGCGGATCGCGGCCGAGGGCGGTTCCTACGTCGAACACGCGCTGCTGGCCGCGGTGCTGGACGACGAGGAGGAGCTGATCGAGTCGCTGCGCACGGCCGTCGGCGCCAACATCCTGCGCCCGGACACCGACGGCGACGGCTACCGGTTCCGGCACGCCCTCGTCCGGGAGGCGGTCTCGGACGACCTGCTGCCCGGCGAGCGGCACCGGATCAACCGCCGCTTCGCCACCGCCCTGGAGCAGCAGCCGCACCTGGTCGGCTGCGACGTCCGGCCGGCCCGGCTGGCCAACTACTGGTACCACGCGCACGATCCGGCCCGGGCCCTGCCGACGGCCCTGGAGGCCGCCCGGGCCGCCCGCCGGCGCAACGCCTTCGCCGAGCAGCTGCGGATGCTGGAGCGCGCCCTGGAGCTGTGGGACGAGGTCTCCGAGGACGTCCTGGCGCACACCCTGCGCCCCTACGACTGGGCCGAGACCTACCCGCCCTGCTCCTGCGACGTGGCGACGCACGACGCGGACTGCGAGCGGCTGCAACTGGTCGACGTCCTCGCCGAGGCGGTGGTCGCGGCCCGCCGCAGCGGCGACCGCGAGCGCGGGCTGAGCCTCTCCCGGCGGGCGCTGAAGCTGGTCGACGAGGCCAGGGACCCGGCCCGGGCCGCCTGGTTCCGGATGAACCGGGCCCGGATGTTCGGTCACCTCAACCGCTCCAAGGACCAGGACGAGGCGGCCTACGCCCGGCGGCTGGTCGAGCACCTGCCGCCGTCCGCCGTCCAGGCCGAGGTGTTCGCGCTGAGCGCCGGCATCGCCATGCTCAACAGCCCCACCGAGGAGAGCGTCGAACTCGCCGAGCGGGCCGCGGCGATCGCCCGCCAGGTCGGGGCGCACGCCGTCGAGCAGCACGCCCGGATGACGCTCGGCACCCTGCGCAACGACCTGGGGAACGACCCCGAGGCCGCCATCGCCGAGCTGACCGCGGCGCTCGCCGCCACCCGCGAACTCGGCGTCCCGGACCTCATGCTCCGCGGCCTCAACAACCTGGCCAGCCTGCTGCAGACGCTCGGCCGTGCGGAGGAGGCCGTGGCGCTCGCCCGCGAGGGCCTGGAGACGGCGGACGGCACCGGCCTGCTGCGCAACATCGGCACCCTGCTGCTCGGCAACCTCGCCGAGGCGCTGCTCGACCTCGGCCGCACCGAGGAGGCGGCCGAGCTGCTGGCCGGCGCCGAGCGGACCCAGTACCCGGGCAGCCACGCCGAGTTCCTCGACCGGCTGCGGGGCGAGCTGGCCCTGCTGCGCGGGGACCTCTCCTCGGCGGCCGGCATGCTGGCCCAGGCGCGGGCCACGGACCGGGTCTGCCAGTTCCAGCACTCGGTACCGATCTCCCGGCTCGCGGTGCGGATCGCCGCCCGCGGCGGGCGCCCGCTGGACGCCCGGGCCGAACTGCTCGCCGTGATCGAGGGGCCGGTGCCCCCGGGGAACGAGGCCGCCCTCTACCCGCTGCTGGTGGACGGGGCCGCGGCCGAGGCCGACAGCCGGGGCCTGCCGGAGGCCGTCCCGGGCCGGGCCGGGGTGCTGGCCCGGATCGCCGAGGTGGCCGCCCTGCTGGCCCCCAAGGCGCCGCTGCACCACGGCTGGGCGCGCCTGCTGGAGGCCGAACTGGCCCGGGCCGAGGGCCTGGACACCCCGGCGCAGTGGACCGCCGCCGTCGAGGCGCTGCGCCCGACCGGGCTGCCCGGCCCGCTGGGGGCGGCGCTGCTGCGGGCCGGCGAGGCCGAGGTGCTGGCCGGCGACCGGGAGGCGGGGGCCGCCCTGCTCCGCGAGGCGCGGAAGCTGGCCCGGGCGCGGTCGGACACCGCGCTGCTGGCCGAGATCACCGGCCTGGCCGAGCGGGCCGGCCTGGCGCTCACCGCCCGGGTCGCGGCGCCCGCCGGCCCGGTCCCGGTCGGCGACTCCTTCGGCCTCACCCCCCGTGAGCGGGACGTGCTCCGGTTGCTCGCCCGGGGCCGCACCAACCGGCAGATCGCGGAGGAGCTGTACATCTCGCCGAAGACCGCGAGCGTGCACGTCTCCAACATCCTCGGCAAGCTGGCGGTGACCGGCCGCGGCGAGGCCGGCGCGCTGGCACACCGGCTGCGGCTCTTCCCGGACGATCTGGCGCCGGCCGGCCGCTGACCCGCGCCCCTCGCCCGCGACCACCGTCCGGACCGGCCAGGACCGGGCGGTGGTCGCCGGACGCCACCGCGTGCTCCCGTGCGCGCCGCGTGAGCCCCTGTCCGCGCGCCCCCGCCAACCGGCCCGATCCGGCGGAATCGGGTGCATTTCCCCACTCCTGCACCATTACTCTAAGTTGAGTGTGCGTGTCATTGAGTGACCGAGTTGGTGTAGGGTCCCGAGTGGGAACATCGGTGCGGTGCGTCGGCCGGCAGGCCGCCCACCCCCTGGGCCACCGCCCTGACGGGGCGCCAGGTCACCGCGTACGGCCACCAGGTGCGCGGCCGGTGGCCCGTGGCCGGGGCGCCAGGCCCCGGGCCGGAGGGGGAGAGGCCGAGTGAGCTCCACCGATGCGGTGCTGCCCGGAGCCGGACGGTCGGGCGTACCGGACGCCGACCTGTCCCGGGTCGCCCGGCGCGGCCCGGTCCGCCGGCTGCTGTACAGCCGAAGCCTGCCCGGCACCGTCCTCGGTGCCCTCTGCCTGGCCTATGCGCTGGGTGCCTCCCTCGGCTGGGGGTCGCGCCAACTCGCCGTCTTCATGGGGGACTTCGGCCTGGCCGCAGCCGCCCTCGCGGCCGCGCTGTCCTGTCTCGCGTACGGCTGTACGGTCGGCGGCCACGCCCGCCCGGCCTGGTTGCTGTTCGGCCTCTCCTCGCTGGTGGTCGCGTTCGGCAACGGCACCTGGGGCTGGTACGAGCTGGTCGAGCGCACCCCGCTGCCGCAGGACTCGCTCGCCGAGTACGTCTTCCTGCTGTTCGCCCCGCTCGCCATCACCGGTGTGCTGGTGCTCGCCCAGCGTCCGCGCAGCGCCGCCGGCTGGCTCTGCCTGCTGCTGGACGGCTGGCTGGTGGCCGGCTCGCTGTTCACCCTCAGCTGGAGCCTGGCGCTCGGCCGGATCACCGCCGGCGAGGTCGGCTCGCCGCTGCGGCTGGCCCTCAACCTGGCCTACCCGGTGCTGGACATCCTGCTGGTCAGCCTGGTGGTCGGGCTGCGCTTCGGCGGCCGCGACGGCAACCGGGCCGCGGTGCACACCGCGATGATCGGCCTCGCCGTGACGGTGCTCTGCGACGCCCTCTTCACCTCGCCGGACCTGCGCAGCAGCTACCACTCGGGGGAGCTGCTGGACGCCGGCTGGTTCGCCGGCAGTCTGCTGCTGGCCTGGGCGCCGTGGTCGCCGCGCTGGCGCCGGCCGCTGCGCGAGCACCCCTCGGTCGGCGGTCTGCCGCGCCGCCGGGTGGCCACCACCTTCAGCGCGCTCACCCCGTACGCGGCGGCCGCGGTCTGCACCGCCGGCATCCTCTACAACGCCCTCGGCGGGCGCACGCTGGACCGGGTGGTGGCCTCGGCCGCCTGCACCGTCGGCCTGGCGCTGATCCTGCGGCAGGGGGTGATGCTGCTGGACAACCTCTCGCTGGCGCAGGAGCTGGCCCACAAGGAGGCGCACTTCCGCTCCCTGGTGCAGGGCTCCAGCGACGTCATCATGATCGCCGGCGCCAACGGCGTGCTCTCCTACGTCTCCCCGGCCGCGCTCGGCGTCTACGGGCGGGATCCGGAGGAGCTGGTCGGCGGCAATCTGCTGGACCTCGTCCACCCCGAGGACGTGGACCGGGTGCTGGCGGAGGTCCGCCGCTTCCTGGCCCGGGGCCGGCTCGCCGCGCACCGCTCGCCCGCCGCCGCCGAGCCGTCCGCGGCCCGGGTGGAGTGCCGGATCAGCTCCGGCGCCGGCGAGTGGCTGCACGTCGAGTCGACCGTCAACCGGTACCGCGACGGCCTGATCCTGAACAGCCGGGACGTCACCGAACGCGTGATACTGCAGGCCCAGTTGCAGCACAACGCCTTCCACGACCCGCTCACCGACCTGCCCAACCGGGCGCTGTTCACCCAGCGGCTGAGAGCCGCCCTGGCCGCCCGCGGCCAGCAGGGCGGGGCGGGCGCCGGGGTGGCCGTGCTCTTCCTCGACCTGGACGGCTTCAAGGCGGTCAACGACAGCGCCGGCCACCAGGTCGGCGACGAGCTGCTGGTGCAGGCCGCCCGCCGGCTGCAGGGCGCGGTGCGCTGCGGGGACACCGTCGCCCGGTTCGGCGGGGACGAGTTCGCGGCGCTGGTCTGCGGCCCGCTCGGCCGGCTGCAGGTCCAGGAGCTCGCCGAGCGGCTGCGGATCGCCCTCTCCGAGCCGTACTGGATCGGCAGCGCCGAGCTCAGCGTCGCGGCCAGCATCGGCATCGCCTTCGGCACCCCCGAGCGCGGTCCGGCAGCCGACCCCCGGGCCGCCACCGACGAGTTGATGCGCAACGCCGACCTCGCGATGTACCGGGCCAAGTCCGAGGGCAAGGGCCGGGTGGTGCTCTACACCCCGGCCATGCGGGCCGACCTGGAGCGCCGCACCGAACTGGAGGAGCGGCTGCGGGTGGCCGTCCGCGAGGGCGGCTTCACGCTGCTGCACCAGCCGGTGGTGGACCTCGGCACCGGCGCCGTCACCGGTGTCGAGGCGCAGGCCCGCTGGCGCTCGGCGCAGGGCCTGCTGCTCACCCCGGCCGAGTTCCTGCGCTCGGCCGAGCACGGCGACGCGGCCACCCGCTTCACCCGCTGGCTGATCCACGAGGCCGTGACGGCCGCCGCGCTGCGGCGCGGGCTGCCGGCCAGAACCCGCTCGGCGCCGGCCCCGGTGCCGGTGTCGGTACGGCTCTCGGCCCAGCGCCTCTGCTCGCCCGGCACGTACGAGGCGGTGGTCGCGGCACTGCGCGACACCGGGCTGCCGGCCGGCCACCTGGTGGTCGAGGTGGCCCGGATGGGCCCGGACGCGCTGGCCGACGAGCTCGGCCGCCGGCTGGCCGCGCTGCGCCGGCTCGGCGTCTCGACCGCGCTGGCCGGCTTCGGGGCCGGCAGCGGCTCGCTGGGCGCACTGGCCCGGCTGCCGTTCGACGGCCTCAAACTGGACCGCACGCTGGTCCAGGACCTCGGCGAGTCGGCGCTCGGCCGGGCGCTGGCCGGGCACGCGCTGCGGCTCGGCCGGGACCTCGGTCTGATCACCGCCGCCGAGGGGGTGGACCTGCCGCGCCAGGTCGCCGTCCTGCAGGAGCTGGGCTGCCGGCAGGGCCAGGGGTCGGCGTTCGCCCCGCCGCTGGACGAGACCCGGTTGCGGCGGGCGCTGGCCCGCCGGGCGTACCCGCTGCCGAGGCCGCTCGGCTCGCTCTCCGCGCGGCGCGCGTATCTGGCCGCGGACACCCGGACGGGTGGCTGCGGCGAGCCCGCGGGAGGGCGTGTCGCACCTCACCACAGCCCCTCCGACCTGCCCGAACACCGGGCCGTGGCCGGTCCGGGACACGGTCCGCATGGCGAGACTGTCATCCCACCTGCTTGACAGTCGACCCCGCACGGGAGGAAGGTCGTTGCCATGCGCACCCGAATTCTCGTACTTGGCGGGCGCGTCGGCTGAGCGGGCCATGCCCCGCTTGTGACAGGCCGACGCGCCACCCCTCGCATGCCCTTGGCACGAGGGGTTTTTTGTTGCACTGACGCTGTTCCACTCCGCAAGACCACTGGCCCCGGCCGCCCGATTCCCCCCGATTCCGGAGGGAGAAGAGGGACGATTGGGGCAGAGCCGGCGATCGGCCCGACACGTGGGACCCCACCCTCTGGCATCCGGGGCCCGCAACCACCCGGGTCGGCAAAACCCGAGAAGAGACAGGCAGATGACTGAGCACGCCGCATCCCCCCGCCGCGGGGACACCCCGGCCGCCCACGCTCCCGCTCCCCAGCACGTCGTCGAGACCATGACCGGCGCCCAGTCGCTCATCCGCTCGCTGGAGGCCGTGGGCGCGGACACCGTCTTCGGTATCCCGGGCGGGGCCATCCTTCCCGCGTACGACCCGCTGATGGACTCGACCAAGGTGCGCCACATCCTGGTCCGTCACGAGCAGGGTGCCGGTCACGCCGCCACCGGTTACGCCCAGGCCACCGGCAAGGTCGGGGTCTGCATGGCCACCTCGGGGCCGGGCGCGACCAACCTGGTGACCCCGATCGCCGACGCCTACATGGACTCCGTCCCGATGGTGGCGATCACCGGGCAGGTCGCCTCCAAGGCGATCGGCACCGACGCCTTCCAGGAGGCGGACATCTGCGGCATCACGATGCCGATCACCAAGCACAACTTCCTGGTCACCGACCCGGCGGAGATCCCCCGGGTGATCTCCGAGGCGTTCCACATCGCCGCCACCGGCCGCCCCGGCCCGGTCCTGGTCGACATCGCCAAGGACGCGCTGCAGGCCACCACCACCTTCCGCTGGCCGGCCGAGACCTCGCTGCCCGGCTACCGCCCGGTCACCAAGCCGCACGCCAAGCAGATCCGCGAGGCCGCGAAGATGCTGGTGAGCGCCAAGCGCCCGGTGCTGTACGTCGGCGGCGGGGTGCTCAAGGCGCACGCCACGGCCGAACTGCGGATCCTCGCCGAGCTGACCGGCGCCCCCGTGGTCACCACGCTGATGGCGCTCGGAGCCTTCCCCGACAGCCACCCGCAGCACCTGGGCATGCCCGGCATGCACGGCACCGTCCCGGCCGTCACCGCGCTGCAGAAGTCGGACCTGCTGTTCACCCTGGGCGCCCGCTTCGACGACCGCGTCACCGGCAAGCTGGACAGCTTCGCCCCCTACGCCAAGGTCGTCCACGCCGACATCGACCCGGCCGAGATCGGCAAGAACCGCCCGGCCGACGTGCCGATCGTCGGCGACGCCCGCGAGGTGCTGGCCGACCTGATCGTCGCCGTCCAGGCCGAGTTCGACGCCGGCCACCGCAGCGACTACGCGGACTGGTGGGTCAAGCTCAACGAGTGGAAGAAGACCTACCCGCTGGGCTACGAGCCGGCCCCGGCCGGTCAGCTCTCCCCGCAGCAGGTCATCGAGCGGATCGGCCGGCTGGTCGGCCCGGAGGCGATCTACGCCGCGGGCGTCGGCCAGCACCAGATGTGGAGCTCGCAGTTCATCCAGTTCGAGAAGCCGGCCACCTGGCTCAACTCGGGCGGCGCGGGCACCATGGGCTACGCCGTGCCGGCCGCGATGGGCGCCAAGGCGGGCCGCCCGGAGACGGCGGTCTGGGCGATCGACGGTGACGGCTGCTTCCAGATGACCAACCAGGAACTGGTCACCTGCGCGCTGAACGACATCCCGATCAAGGTCGCGGTCATCAACAACGGCTCGCTGGGGATGGTCCGCCAGTGGCAGACGCTCTTCTACAACCAGCGCTACTCCAACACCGTGCTGCACGCCGGCCCGGACCACGACGGCATCGAGCCGCCGGCCCAGGGCACCCGGATCCCCGACTTCGTGCTGCTCTCCGAGGCGATGGGCTGCGTCGGCCTGCGCTGCGAGCGCCCGGAGGACCTGGACGCGGTGATCAAGCAGGCGATGGAGATCAACGACCGCCCGGTCGTCATCGACTTCATCGTCCACCAGGACGCCATGGTCTGGCCGATGGTCGCGGCCGGTACCAGCAACGACGAGATCCAGTTCGCCAAGGGCGTCCGGCCCGACTTCGGCGACGACCTCGACTGAAGCCCCACACTCCAGAACGACCAAGGGAACAGAGACCCCATGTCCAAGCACACCCTCTCCGTCCTGGTCGAGAACAAGCCCGGCGTGCTCGCCCGCATCGCCTCGCTGTTCTCCCGTCGGGGCTTCAACATCGACTCCCTCGCCGTCGGCCCGACGGAGCACCCGGACATCTCCCGGATGACGATCGTGGTCAACGTCGAGGACCTCCCGCTGGAACAGGTCACCAAGCAGCTCAACAAGCTCGTGAACGTGATAAAGATCGTCGAACTCGACCAGGCCGCTGCGATCCAGCGGGAACTGGTTCTGGTGAAGGTCCGCGCCGACAACGAGACGCGGTCGCAGATCGTCGAGATCGTCCAGCTGTTCCGCGCCAAGACGGTCGACGTGTCCCCCGACGCGGTGACCATCGAGGCCACCGGCAGCTCGGACAAGCTGGAGGCCATGCTCCGGATGCTGGAGCCGTACGGCGTCAAGGAGCTGGTCCAGTCCGGCCTGGTCGCCATCGGGCGCGGCGCCCGTTCGATCACCGACCGCTCGCTGCGCGCCCTCGACCGCAGCGCGTAACGCGGTCGTCTCACCCCCTGAAGCACTGCCCCACACCCCGGCCGGGTCCACGTACCGTGGAGACGTACCCGGCAAGACCATCACGCAAGGAGATGTGCCCCCGTGGCCGAGCTGTTCTACGAAGACGACGCCGACCTGTCCATCATCCAGGGCCGCAAGGTCGCGGTCATCGGCTACGGCAGCCAGGGCCACGCCCACGCGCTGTCCCTGCGCGACTCGGGTGCCGACGTCCGGGTCGGCCTGAAGGCCGACTCGAAGTCCCGTGCCAAGGCGGAGGAGGCCGGCCTGCGCGTCGTCACCCCGGCCGAGGCGGCGGCCGAGGCCGACGTCATCATGATCCTGGTGCCGGACCCGATCCAGTCGGACGTCTACGAGGAGTCCATCGCGCCGCACCTGAAGGCGGGCGACGCCCTGTTCTTCGGCCACGGCCTGAACATCCGCTTCGGCTTCATCAAGCCGCCGGCCGACGTCGACGTCTGCATGGTCGCCCCGAAGGGCCCGGGCCACCTGGTCCGCCGCCAGTACGAGGAGGGCCGCGGCGTCCCCGCGATCGTCGCCGTCGAGCAGGACGCCTCCGGCAAGGCCCTCGAGCTGGCGCTGTCCTACGCCAAGGGCATCGGCGCCACCAAGGCCGGCGTCATCAAGACCACCTTCACCGAGGAGACCGAGACCGACCTGTTCGGTGAGCAGGCCGTCCTCTGCGGTGGCACCGCCGCCCTGGTGAAGGCCGGGTTCGAGACCCTGGTCGAGGCCGGCTACCAGCCGGAGATCGCCTACTTCGAGTGCCTGCACGAGCTGAAGCTCATCGTCGACCTGATGTACGAGGGCGGCCTGGAGAAGATGCGCTGGTCGGTCTCCGAGACCGCCGAGTGGGGCGACTACGTCACCGGCCCCCGCATCATCACCGACGCCACCAAGGCCGAGATGAAGAAGGTCCTCGCCGAGATCCAGGACGGCACCTTCGCCAACACCTGGATCGCCGAGTACAAGGCCGGTCTGCCCAAGTACAACGAGTACAAGAAGGCCGACGAGGACCACCTGCTGGAGACCACCGGCAAGAAGCTCCGCAAGCTGATGAGCTGGGTCAAGGAAGACGCCTGATCCTCCGGGCCCCGCCCCGGATCGGCCGCGTCCAATTCCGAAGGGCCCTTGTACAACTAGGCTGCTCCCGTCCGGGTGATTTCGCCGGACGGGAGCAGCCTGGCACCCAGCCCGTCGATACACTTCCGAGTGCGCGTCAGGCCCACAGCGTCGTGCGTCTACCTACGCGGCATGCCACCTTCCCCCCGCCTTCCACGCCACCTACGTGCCGGGGAGAACCGGACAGTTAAGGACCACTGTCGTGAGCACTGTGACCAAGAGCGCCGTTGTACTGATCGCCGAAGAGCTGTCCCCCGCCACCGTCGACGCCCTGGGGCCCGACTTCGAGATCCGCCACTGCAACGGCGCGGACCGCACCGAGCTGCTGACCGCGATCGCGGACGTGGACGCCATCCTGATCCGCTCCGCCACCAAGGTGGACGCCGAGGCGCTGGCCGCCGCCCGCAAGCTCAAGGTGGTCGCCCGGGCCGGCGTCGGCCTGGACAACGTGGACGTCTCCGCCGCCACCAAGGCCGGCGTGATGGTCGTCAACGCGCCGACCTCCAACATCGTCACCGCCGCCGAGCTGGCCTGCGGCCTGCTGATCTCGGTCGCCCGCAACATCGCGCCGGCCAACGCCGCCCTGAAGCAGGGCGAGTGGAAGCGCAACAAGTACACCGGTGTCGAGCTGAGCGAGAAGGTCCTCGGCGTCGTCGGCCTCGGCCGGATCGGTGTGCTGGTCGCCCAGCGGATGTCCGCGTTCGGCATGCAGATCGTCGCGTACGACCCCTACATCCAGGCCGCCCGTGCCGCGCAGATGGGCGTCAAGCTGGTCTCGCTGGAAGAGCTGCTGGAGATCTCGGACTTCATCACCGTCCACCTCCCGAAGACCCCGGAGACCATCGGCCTGATCGGCGACGAGGCGCTGCACAAGGTCAAGCCGACCGTGCGCATCGTCAACGCCGCCCGCGGCGGCATCGTGGACGAGGCCGCGCTGGCGAGCGCCCTGCGCGACGGCCGGGTGGCCGGCGCCGGCCTGGACGTCTACGCCAAGGAGCCGTGCACCGACTCCCCGCTGTTCGGCTTCGACAACGTGGTCGCCACCCCGCACCTGGGCGCCTCCACCGACGAGGCGCAGGAGAAGGCCGGCATCGCGGTCGCCAAGTCGGTGCGCCTGGCGCTGGCCGGCGAGCTCGTCCCGGACGCCGTCAACGTCCAGGGCGGCGTGATCGCCGAGGACGTCCGCCCGGGCCTGCCGCTGGCCGAGCGGCTCGGCCGGATCTTCACCGCGCTGGCCGGCGAGGTGGCCGTCCGGCTCGATGTCGAGGTCCGCGGCGAGATCACCCAGCACGACGTCAAGGTGCTCGAACTGTCCGCCCTCAAGGGCGTGTTCGAGGACGTGGTGGCGGAGACGGTGTCCTACGTCAACGCCCCGCTGTTCGCCCAGGAGCGCGGTGTCGAGGTACGCCTGACCACCTCCAGCGAGAGCCCCGAGCACCGCAACGTGATCACCGTCCGCGGCACCCTGGCCGACGGCGGCGAGATCGCCATCTCCGGCACCCTGGCCGGCCCGAAGCAGACCCAGAAGATCGTCGGCGTGGACGCCTTCGACGTGGACGTGGCGCTCACCGACCACATGGCGTTCTTCAAGTACGAGGACCGCCCCGGCGTGGTCGGCGTCCTCGGCCGCCACCTCGGCGACGCCGGCATCAACATCGCCGGCATGCAGGTGGCCCGCGACGGCAGCGGCGCGCTCGCCTCCCTCACCGTGGACACCCAGATCCCGCAGGAGGTGCTCTCGGCGATCGCCGCCGAGATCGGCGCCCGCTTCGCCCGCTCGGTCGACCTGGGCGCCTGAGCCCCGGCAGCCGTTCCGACAGGGCCCGGACCACCGCACGGCGGTGGTCCGGGCCCTGTCGTGTTCGGGGCCGGTTCGGCGCTCCGGGTGAGCCCCGTCTCAGATACTAGGAAATCCAAGTAATCGTGCAGACAGCTCGGGGCCCTGGTCGTACCGTGGAAGAGCCATACGGTGCGCCGCCCCTGTAGCCAGGGTGTGCGGCCCGTGTGCGCCCGTACGCCGAGGGCAGGCGATCCCCGCCCGGTGTGCTCCCAGCTCCGCCGTGACCCTTCTGCCGTGACCCCTCTGGCGACGCGCTTCGCGCGGCACCCCCCTCCCCACCCTCTGCGCCCTCCCCGGCGCATTCGATTCAAGGAGCCCGGTATGCCCCCCACCGCAGACCGCCACGCCACTCCCGCCCCCGCCGCCACCACCGCCCGTACGCCGCGCCGCCGCCGGGCGTCCGAGCGGCCCCCGTTCGCCGCCGCCGCGCTGCAGCGTGCGCTGGACCGCCGTGACAACGGCGGCGTGACCGGCCACCTCTGAGCCGGCTGCCCCCGGGGCGGTCGGGTCGGACCGGTCGCGCCCGGGCCCCTCGCCGCTGGTCCGACCGGCCCTCCGGTCGGGCCCCGGCGTTCATCCGCCGAATGGGCCGTACGGCCTGACGCGGTGTCACTCCGGCGAGTGCACGTGGCGCCCGTTGGAGGGAAGTTGCTCGCACTGTCCGGCGCGATCATCCTAATTTGGGGCCCCGGAAGGGTGATCGGCGTCCGCGCGGGCGGGCGTCAGCGGCACGGCGTGCGGATCAGTTCCCCTTGCCGGGGGAGAGGGCCCAGTGCGTCAGCCACCCGTCCGTCGTCCGATCGCCCGGATCGGCCTCACCCTGGCCCTGTTGGCGGGGCCGGTCCTGCTCACCGCCGCCCCGGCGGCCGGCAGCCCGCCGACGGCCGCGCCACCGGGCACCGGCCGCCAGGCCTCCGTCCTGCTGGAGCTCGGCACCGAGGCCGCCGGCCCCGCCTGGCGGCAGGCGGCCGCCGAGGCCCGACGGGCCCGGCGCTCCCCGGAGGCCGTCCGCCAGGAGGCCGCGCGGGCCGGAGCCGGCCAGCGGGCCCGGGCGTCCGGCGCCCTCGACCGGCTGGCCGGGGCCGTCCACGAGGCCGCGCCCACCGCCCGGGAGCTCTACCGCACCCGCACCCTGCTCACCGGCCTCGCGGTGACCGTGCCCGCCGACCGGCTGCCCGCCCTGCGCGTGCTGCCGGGCGTCCGGGCCGTCCACCCGATCGTGCGCAAGCAGCGGGACAACGCGTACTCCGTGCCGCTGACCGGCGCGCCGCAGGTCTGGGGCGCGGCGGCCGGTGACGCCGGGGCCGGCAACACCGGCCGGGGCGTGCGGATCGGCATCATCGACAGCGGTGTCGACTACACCCACGCGGACTTCGGCGGCCCCGGCACCGAAGAGGCGTTCAAGGCGGTGGACGGCGCCCGGCCGGCGCCCGCCGGCCTCTTCCCCAACGCCAAGGTGGTCGGCGGCCGCGACCTGGTCGGCGACGACTACAACCCGGACCCGTCCTCCCCGCACTACCAGCCCGACCCGCACCCGGACGACAACCCGATCGACTGCGCGCTCAACGGCCACGGCACGCACGTCGCCGGCACCGCCGCCGGCCTCGGCGTCACCACCGACGGCCACACCTACACCGGCCCCTACCGGCCCGGCCTCGACCCGGCCGGCTTCGCGGTCGGCCCCGGCGTCGCCCCCGGCGCGCAGCTGTACGCGATCCGGGTGTTCGGCTGCGACGGCTCCACCGACCAGCTCGCCCAGGCCCTCGACGTGGCCGCCGACCCGGACGGCGACGGCGACCTCGCCGACCGGCTCGACGTAGTCAACCTCTCCCTCGGCAGCCGCTTCGGCTCCACCGACGACGCCGACTCGATCGCCGTCGACCACCTCTCCGAACTGGGCACCGCGGTGGTCGCGGCGGCCGGGAACGAGGGCGACGTCTACGGCATCGGCGGCAGCCCCGGCACCGCCGCCCGGGCCATCGCGGTCGCCGCCTCGGTCGACCCGCACACTGACGCCGACGGCCTCACCGTGCTCGCCCCCGAGCCGCTCGCCGGGGTCGTCCCGGGCCACTGGAGCGCCCGCTACCAGGGCTGGTCCACCGCCGACGTCAGCGGTGAACTCGCCCTGCCCGTCGACCAGTCGGACGGCTGCACGGCGTTCGGCGAGGCCGACCGGCAGCGGCTCGCCGGGAGGATCGCCGTCCTCGCCTGGCGCACCCGGGAGTCCGAGCGGGCCTGCGGCTCCGGCCCGCGCGCCGACCACGCCGCCGACGCGGGCGCGATCGGCGCCCTGCTCGCCGCCGACGACGACCACCTCGCCGAGATCTCCGGCAACGACCGCATCCCGCTCGCGCTGCTCGCCCGGGCCGACGGGGAACGGCTGCGCCAGGGCGCGGCGGCCGGCCCGGTGCTCGTCCGGCTGGCCGCCCCCGGCAACCCGCTGCACGGCGTCGTCGCCCAGGACCAGCCGCAACGCACCGACACCCTCACCGACTTCACCTCGCGCGGGATCGGCGTCCCCGGTGTGGTCAAGCCCGACCTCGCCGCCCCGGGCGAGACCATCTGGTCCGCCAAGGCCGGCAGCGGCGCCGCGGGCCAGCGCGAGGACGGCACCTCGATGGCCACCCCGCACGCGGCCGGCCTGGCCGCCCTGGTCCGCGCCGCCCACCCGGACTGGACGGTCGAGCAGCTCAAGGCCGCGCTGATGAACACCGCCGGGGACACCTGGCTCGGCGACGGCGGCACCGGCCCGGTCTACGGCCCCGAACGCACCGGCGCCGGTCGGGCCCAGGTGGACCGCGCCGTCCGCACCCCCGTCGTCGCCTACGCGGCGGGCGAGGGCGCGGCCCAGGGCGGCGTCGGCGTCTCCTTCGGCCCGGTGGCCGTCGGCGGCCCGCTCGCCGCCGTCCGCGAGGTCGAGGTCCGCAACCTCTCCGGCACGGCGGCGGTGTACCGCACCGGCTACGCGGCCGCCACCGAACTGCCCGGCGCCCGCTTCGAGATCGCCCCCGACCGGGTCGAGGTGCCGGCCGGCGGCACCGCCCGGGTCACGGTCACCCTCGCCGTCCCGGGACAGCTCGGGCGCGCGCCCGATCCGACCATCGACACCAGCCAGGGCGGCCGGGCCCGCAGCTACCGGGGCGAGCTCTCCGGCCGGCTGCTGCTCACGCCGGTCTCGGACGCCGACCTGCCCCAGCTGCGGGTCCCGCTGTTCGCCGCCCCCCGGCCGGCCTCGGACCTGAGCGCGGCGACGCCGGTGCGCGGCACCAGGGCCGGTGCGCTGGTCGTCCTCGGCGGCACCGGGGCGCCGGCCGAGCAGCCCGGACTGCTCAGCGCCTTCGCCCTGGGCGGCGAGGGCGCCCGCTGGCCCGACTGCCCGCCCGACAGCGGAGCCGCCGTCGGGCCGGGGGCGGGCATCGTCCCGGAGGAGAGCACCGAGCCGCAGGCCCCGCAGGACGTCTGCGTCGAGCGGCCCGGCGACCGGGCGGCCAATCTGCGTGCCGTCGGCGCGGCCTCCGACGCGCCCGCCGTCGGCGACGGGGAGGGCATGCTCTACCTCGCCGCCCAGCTCTGGGCTCCCGCCACCACCCCGGTCGGGCTGTTCGGCGTCCGGGCCTCGCTGGACACCGACGGGGACGGCGTCACCGACGTCGTGGTCAAGGCGGACCGGCAGCGCGGCAGCGACGTCCTGGTGGCCCGGGCGGTGGACGCCCGCAGCGGCGCCGAGCTGGACGTCCAGCCGCTGAACGCCCGCTGGGGCGACACCGACACCGCGCTGCTGGACAGCGACGTGCTGGTGCTGCCGGTGCGGCTCGGCGCCCTGCCCGGGGTGAGGCCCGGGCACAGCACCGTCCGCTACGGGCTCTGGACCGGCATCATCACCAGCGGGAAGCCCGACCCGGCCGAGGCCTTCTCCGCCATCGGCCTGCGCGGTACCCGGCCCACCCTCGCCGTCGACGTGCTGCGTCCGGCCGTGGACGTGCGCACCGGCCCCGGCGGGCCCACCGCGATGGCCGCCGCGCTCCCGCCGGGCACCGTCCTCGACGTCCGCCGCGCCGACGGCGACACGTCCCGGCTGCTCCTGCTCCACCACTTCAACCGGGACGGCCACCGGGGCCAGGTCGTCACCCTCCCCTGAACGTCGT
Source organism: Kitasatospora sp. NPDC003701 (assembly GCF_053587085.1). NCBI lineage: Bacteria > Bacillati > Actinomycetota > Actinomycetes > Kitasatosporales > Streptomycetaceae > Kitasatospora > Kitasatospora sp. NPDC003701. The sequence continues at coordinate 7,945 of NZ_JBSFNM010000011.1, read as the reverse complement.
GCCGCAGGGCCGCCGCCCCGCGCGGGGCGGCGGCCCTCCGGCGTTCCCGGCCGGGCCCTACCCGTTCCCGGTCGCCGGGCGGGCGGCGGCGGCCCGGCGGACGCGGCGCGGTGTGCGGGTGGGCCGGTGGCGGAGCCGGCCGAAGACGGCCGTCAGGACGGTGACGGCGGCCGCGGCCAGGGAGAGGAGGAGGCCCTCGGTGAGGCCGGGCGGGCGGAACGAGCAGGTGACCCGGTCCGCGCCGGCGCCGAGCGGGACGCCGATCATGCCGAGGACGGCGCGCGGTGGCGCGAACCCGCCGCCGGCGGCCGCGCAGGTCCAGCCCGTGGTGGCGGGGGCGGAGAGCAGCGCCGTCCCCGTGCTGCCGGGCGGGAGGGCCGCCGTCAGGGTGTGCCCGCCGGCCGTGACCGAGGCGGCGCCGGTCGCGGTGAGCCGGGCGACGGCGGCCTCCAGCGCGCCGGGCCGCAGGCAGCCGATCGGCCGGGCCGGGACCTGGGTGACGGCGTCCGCGCGCAGCACCACCCGCACCAGCCCGTCGGCGGGCACCGGCCCGAGCTCGTGGATCGGCACCGCGGTGGTCGGCTGCTCGCCGTCGCTCCGGTAGGTGGTGCCGAGGCCGCTCACCGTGCCGTTGAACCAGACCCCGTGGAAGAACGCGGTGCCGCCCGGGGTGCAGGCCGCCGTGAACGCGGTGCCGTCCGCACCGGCCGGGGTGGCGGGGACGGACCAGCCGCTGCTGCCGTGCGCCGCCGGCGCCGGGCCGCCGGCCGGGACGGGCTCCGGGACGTCGTACACCCGGCTGCCGAGCAGCGACTCCTGGCGGGACCAGACCGAGGAGGTGTCCGGGGCGGCGCCCGCCGGGAGCACGGTGACCAGCGGGGGAGCGGCGGAGCGGGCGACGGTGAAGCCGTCCGGCGGCGGCCCGTCGGCGAGGTGGGTCCGGACGGCGAACAGGGCCCGGCCGACCGGGTCGGTGACGCTCCGCGTCAGCCGCCCGCCGGCCGACCAGCCGGCGCCCAGGTCGTGCAGCAGCAGCGCGGTGACGGTCGGCAGGTAGCCGGTGGAGTAGCCGCCGCCCTGGCCGTCGAGCAGCAGCGGGTCGTTCGGGGTGAAGGCGTGCGGCCCGGGGTCGCTGCGGCCGCGCGGCCAGTCGGCGGCCTGCCGCAGCGCCGCGTGGGCGGCCCGGACGGCACTGCCCGAGGCCGTCCCGGCGACCGGGGTGCCCAGCGCGGCGTAGACCGACCAGACCGCGCCGCCGAACACCACGCCGCCCAGCACCGCGGTGGCGGCGGCGCCCGCCCGCCGGTCGGTGTGCCGCCGCTCCAGCGTCCACAGCGCGGCGATCAGCACCGCGCCGCCCACCGCGAGCAGCAGCCAGGTGGACACCCGCACCGTGCGCTGCCCCGCCGCCAGCCCGGCCACCAGGACGACCACGGCGGCGCCGCCGAGCAGCGTCGGCGCGTCCGGCCGGTGCGCCAGCGAGACCCAGCCCGCCAGCACCAGCAGCCCGCTGAGCACGAAGGCCACCCGGTACGGGCCGCCGGCCGGGATGGCCAGGCCGTGCCAGACCAGCACGGTGGGCGTCCAGACGAAGCTCAGCACCACCAGCGCCAGCAGCCCGCACCAGACGATCCGCTCCCGGGCCCGCACCCGCCGGTTGAACGGCAGCCCGGCGACCAGCAGCAGGCCCAGCAGGCCGATCGAGACGTCCGGCAGCGGCCGGCCGGTCTGGGTGCCGGGCAGCAACTGGGCCAGGTGCCCGCCCAGCCCGGACGGCCCGATCGGCTGGACGGGGGACTCGGGCTGGGCCTCCTGGGCGGCCCGGACGCCGACGAAGAGCACCGGCGCGGCGATCAGCACCCCGACGGCGGCCGCGGTGACCGCCCGCCCGGTCACCCGGACCACGGCCTTGAACGGTCGCCGGACGGCCGCCAGCCGCACCGCCAGCACCAGGCCGGCCGTGATGGTGGCCATCGCGGCGGTGTAGAGGTTGCCCGCCCAGGCGAGGGCGACGCAGACGGTGGCGGCCACCCAGCGGCGCTCGTGCAGGCACCAGTCGCCGGCCAGGACGAGCAGCGGCAGCGAGACCAGCCCCCAGAGCCACATCGGGGCCGCCCCGCCGACGGTCGCCACCCAGGCGCAGAGCCCGTAGCCGACGGCGGCGACCGCCCGCAGCCACCGCGGGCCGGCGTGCAGCCGGCCCAGCACGTGGGCCATCAGGCCGGTGCCCAGGCCGATGCTGAACAGCGCGACCAGGAAGACCGCGAGCTGCCCCTGGTCACGGGGCAGCAGCACGGTCGGCCAGGAGAACGGGTTCATCAGGTAGGCGAAGAAGTCGGCCAGGAACGGCGCCCCGTACCCGCTGTTCCAGTTGAACAGCAGGTCCCCGGCGGCCTGCCCGTGCGCGAGGTCCCACAGCTGGGCGTGGAACGGCACCGCCGCCTGCGCGGAGCCGGGCGGCCAGGCCCCGCGCAGCCCGGCGGCGAGCGCGTACCCGGCCATGCCCAGGCCCCCGGCCGCCCCGCAGACCCGTGCCTCCCGCCACCGCGCACCCATGGTGATCTGCCCCGTTCCGCGAGGAATGTCGTTCCGGATGCCCGTGAGCATAAGCGCGCCCCCGGCGCGAGCGGTGTCTCACGCGCTCCCTCGTGGGAGGGACGTGCGGGCGAACCCCTGCGAGTAGCCTGAGAGCGCCCGTCAGGATGCCCGCATGGGAGGAATCATGACCATCGAGTCGTACCCGGACTGGCTCCGTCCTCCGGCGGAGGGGTACACCGCCGAGGACCTCGACCGGCTGCCGGATCTCCCGCCGCACACCGAGCTGCTCGACGGGAGCCTGATCTTCGTGAGTCCGCAGACGCGATTCCACATGCGCACCCTCCGCAGGCTGGAGAGGGCGCTGGAGGCCGCCGTGCCCGAGGGCTGGGAGGTCTGCCGGGAGATGACGGTCAGGCTGGACCGGCGCAACCGCCCCGAGCCGGACCTCGCGGTGGTCGACGAGCGGGGCGACACCGGCCCGCGGCAGACCTTCTCCGTCGCCGGCGACGTCCTGCTCGCCATCGAGGTCGTCTCCGAGGAGTCCCAGGAGCGCGACCGCCAGGTCAAGCCGCGCAAGTACGCCGCGGCCGGCATCCGGCACTTCTGGCGGGTGGAGGGCGACGACGAGGGGCGTCCGATCGTCCACACCTACGAGCTCGACCCGGCCACCATGTCCTACGGCCTGACCGGGATCCACCACAAGCAGCTGAAGCTCGACCGTCCATTCCCGGTCGACATCGACCTCACCTGATCGGCCGTCCGGATAGTGGACGCGAGGTGTCACTCCCTGGGACGGCGGAGTAGGGTCCGACCATGTCTCGCACCATTCGTCTCGCAGTAGTTCCCGGTGACGGCATCGGCCAGGAAGTGGTGGCCGAAGGCCTCAAGGTCCTTGGCGCGGCGCTGCCCGCCGACGTGAAGCTGGAGACCACCGAGTACGACCTCGGCGCCCGGCGCTACCACCGCACCGGCGAGACGCTGCCGGACAGCGTGCTGGCGGAGCTGAAGTCCCACGACGCGATCCTGCTCGGCGCCATCGGCGACCCGAGCGTCCCGTCGGGCGTGCTGGAGCGCGGGCTGCTGCTGAAGCTGCGGTTCGCCTTCGACCACCACATCAACCTGCGCCCCGGCCGGCTCTTCCCGGGCGTGAAGTCGCCGCTGGCCGGTGACCCGGAGATCGACTTCGTGGTCGTCCGCGAGGGCACCGAGGGCCCGTACGTCGGCAACGGCGGCTCGCTGCGCACCGGCACCGAGCACGAGGTGGCCACCGAGGTCAGCCTGAACACCGCCTACGGCATCGAGCGGGTCGTCCGGGACGCCTACCGCCGGGCCCAGGCGCGGCCGCGCAAGAAGCTCACCCTCGTCCACAAGAACAACGTGCTGGTGCACGCCGGTCACCTGTGGACCCGGATCTTCGAGCAGGTCGGCCGGGAGTTCCCCGAGGTCACCACCGACTACCTGCACGTCGACGCGGCGACCATCTTCTTCGTCACCCAGCCCGAGCGGTTCGACGTGATCGTCACCGACAACCTGTTCGGCGACATCCTGACCGACCTGGCCGCCGCCGTCACCGGTGGCATCGGCCTGGCCGCCAGCGGCAACATCAACCCGAGCGGCGACTTCCCCTCGATGTTCGAGCCGGTGCACGGCTCCGCTCCGGACATCGCGGGCCAGGGCAAGGCCGACCCGACCGCCACGGTGCTGTCGGTCGCCATGCTGCTGGACCACCTCGGCTTCGCCGCCGAGGCCGCCGCGGTCGAGGCCGCGGTCGCCGCGGACCTGACCGGCCGCACCGGCACCCGGACCACCTCCCAGGTCGGCGACGCGCTCGCCGCCCGAGTATCCGGGTAACGGGCCGGAACCGACACGCGGAATCCGGCCGGGAGGCCGGATCCGACCAGCGGTGTTCCGGCCGAACGGGCCGGGGCGCACAAGCGCACAACCGCGGCTGCCGACTCCTCGACGGGATTGGCGGCTGTTCGGCACGGCCCTCTGGATGCGAGTATCGACAGTGGGCCGTGCCGTCGTGCGTTCGTTCGCCGAAACGTTCACCCGACGGTGGCGGCCCGGACCAACCCCACGGTGAAGGACACACAGCCATGAGCACGCCCACCCAGGCGCCCATCACGTTCGACCTCAAGCCCTCCGCGCACCCGCTGTCCGACGCGGAGCGCGAGGCCCGGCTGGCCAACCCCGGCTTCGGGCGGATCTTCACCGACCACATGGTCACCATCCGGTGGACCGAGGGCCTGGGCTGGCACGACGCCCAGCTGGCGCCGTACGCGCCGCTGGAGATCGACCCGGCGAACATGACGCTGCACTACGGTCAGTCGATCTTCGAGGGCCTCAAGGCCTACCGCCAGGCCGACGGCTCGATCGCGACCTTCCGCCCGGAGGCCAACGCCGCCCGCTTCCAGGCGTCCGCCCGCCGCCTGGCGATGCCGGAGCTGCCGATCGAGACCTTCGTCGAGGCCGTCGAGCACCTGGTCCAGCAGGAGCAGGGCTGGGTCCCGAACCAGCCGGAGCAGAGCCTCTACCTGCGGCCCTTCATGTTCGCCACCGAGGTCGGCCTGGGCGTGCGCCCGGCGAACTCCTACCTCTTCATGATCATCGCCTCGCCGGCCGGCGCCTACTTCTCCGGTGGCGTCAAGCCGGTCTCGGTCTGGCTCTCCGAGGACTACGTCCGCGCCGCGCCGGGCGGTACCGGCGCCGCCAAGTGCGCCGGCAACTACGCCGCCTCGCTGGTCGCCCAGGCCGAGGCCGCCGCCAAGGGCTGCGACCAGGTCGTCTGGCTCGACGCCGCCGAGCACCGGTGGATCGAGGAGATGGGCGGCATGAACCTGTACTTCGTCTTCGGCGAGGGCAAGGACGCGAAGATCGTCACCCCCGAGCTCTCCGGCGCGCTGCTTCCCGGCATCACCCGCGACTCGCTGCTCCAGCTCGCCGCCGACCTCGGCTACGCCGTCGAGGAGCGGAAGATCTCCACCGAGGAGTGGAAGCAGGGCAACGCGGACGGCACCCTCACCGAGGTCTTCGCGTGCGGCACCGCCGCCGTCATCACCCCGGTCGGCTCGGTCAAGTCCCGCGGCGGGGACTGGACCGTCGGCGCCGGCGAGCCGGGCCCGACCACGATGGAGCTGCGCCGGGCGCTGCTGGCCATCCAGGGCGGCCAGCGCCCCGACACCCACGGCTGGCTGCACAAGATCGTCTGATTCGGAGCCGCCTCCGGCCCGCGCCGTTTCGGATCGCGAGACGGCCGGGCCGGACTCCGGAGGCTGTGCCAGACTGCGAGCGTGTCCTCGCTTTCGCTGATTATTAGCAGCAGGCGCGCCGGTCCGCAGTGACCGCTTCCGCAGTACCCGACGCGGAGCGACCACCAGCGTCCAGACCCGCGCGCAGACCTCTCGCACCCGCGAGGGGTCTTTTGCTTTTCGGGCCCAGCCCGAACGGCAGACCCCCGGACCGGCCGGAGCCCCCACAAGGGGCCGAGCGACACCGGGCGCGCGCGGGATGCTGGACAGTGGAGCCGGATCAGAACCGGCAGAGCAGTACCAAACCTCCCGGAACGGAGACCCAGGGCCATGACCCAGGCCAGTAACCGCACCGACGACAGCTTCCACGTCTTCGACACCACCCTGCGCGACGGCGCGCAGCGCGAGGGCATCAACCTCACGGTGGCCGACAAGCTGACCATTGCCCGGTATCTGGACGAGTTCGGGGTCGGCTTCATCGAGGGCGGCTGGCCCGGGGCCAACCCGCGGGACACCGAGTTCTTCGCCCGGGCCGCCGCCGAACTGGACCTCCGCAACGCCCAGCTGGTCGCCTTCGGCGCGACCCGGCGGGCCGGCGGAAAGGCGTCCGAGGACCCGCAGCTGGCCGCCCTGGTGACCTCCGGCGCCCCGGTGGTCACCCTGGTCGCCAAGGCCCACGACCGGCACGTCGAACTGGCGCTGCGCACCACCCTGGACGAGAACCTGGAGATGATCCGGGACAGCGTGGCGTACCTGCGCGCCCAGGACCGCCGGGTGTTCATCGACTGCGAGCACTTCTTCGACGGCTACCGGGCCAACCGCGCCTACGCCCTGGCGGTGGTCCGCGCCGCGCACGAGTCCGGCGCCGACGTGGTGGTGCTCTGCGACACCAACGGCGGGATGCTGCCGGCCGGCGTCCGCGACATCGTCGCCGACGTCCTCGCCGACTGCCGGACCTACAAGCCGGACGCCCGGATCGGCATCCACGCCCAGGACGACACCGGCTGCGCCGTCGCCAACACCCTGGCCGCGGTGGACTCGGGCGCCACCCACGTGCAGTGCACCGCCAACGGCTACGGCGAGCGGGTCGGCAACGCCAACCTGTTCCCGGTGGTCGGCGCACTGGAGATCAAGTACGACCGCCGGGTGCTGCCGCCCGGCAGCCTGGCCGAGATGACCCGGATCTCGCACGCCGTCGCCGAGGTGGTCAATCTGACCCCCTCCACCCACCAGCCGTACGTCGGCCACTCCGCCTTCGCCCACAAGGCCGGTCTGCACGCCTCCGCGATCAAGGTCGACCCGGACCTGTACCAGCACATCGACCCGGAGACGGTCGGCAACACCATGCGGATGCTGGTGTCCGACATGGCCGGCCGGGCCTCGGTCGAGCTCAAGGGCAAGGAGCTCGGCTACGACCTCTCCAGCGACCGCGACCTCGCCGGCCGGGTGGTCGCCAAGGTCAAGGAGCAGGAGAACCTCGGCTACACCTACGAGTCCGCCGACGCCTCCTTCGAGCTGCTGCTCCGCGACGAGGTGCGCGGCAGCCGCGAGCGCTTCTACACCCTGGAGTCCTGGCGGACCATCAGCGAGCAGGGGCCGTGGGGGTCGCCGCGACCGGAGGCCGGGGCCGGGAGCCCGGGCAACGAGGCGACGGTCAAGCTCTGGGCCAAGGGGGAGCGCCGGATCGCCACCGGCGAGGGCAACGGCCCGGTCGACGCGCTGGACAAGGCGCTGCGCACCGCGCTGGAGCGGATCTACCCGCAGCTGGCCACGCTGGAGCTGGTCGACTACAAGGTCCGCATCCTGGAGGGCCAGCACGGCACCGGCTCCAAGACCCGGGTGCTGATCGAGTCCACCGACGGCACGTCCAGCTGGTCCACCGTGGGCGTGGCCGACAACGTGATCGCCGCGTCCTGGCTGGCCCTGGACGACGCCTACACCTACGGCCTGCTGCGGGCCGGTCTGGAGCCCTACGCCGGCTGAGCCCCGCCGCGCCGGACCCGGTGTCGCCGCGGCCCACGGACCCCTCGGTCCGTGGGCCGCGTCGTGTCGGCGGGCGCCCCGTTCACCGCAGGCGGGCGAGGAGGGCGTGTTCGACGAGGGTGATGAGGGCGCTCTTGGCGCTGTCGCGTCGTCGGGCGTCGAGGGTGATGACG